>CAZKJC010000171.1:0-5871 GCA_964552995.1 uncultured Ruminococcus sp. | reverse complement strand
CCCGCTTTTGCCGGATTTTGTTCTTTCCCCCCTCCCCGTAGGTGTCAGCCCCAGTCCGAGCGCGTGAAAGCTCCGCTTTCACTTAACACCAGAACGGAGCTACAAAATAAATCTAACAAAACAAACTGCTCCGCTAAATTATCATTTATACCAATATAGTCCGCCCACAAAAGCTCATGGGCGGACAGTAATATTTATGACGAGATCAAAACAGGATCACGCTTCGTCAGACGTGGTGCTTTCATTCCATGTGAGAGTAACCTCGGAGGTCTCCGAACCGTACATCTCAAGAAAATCATTAAGCTCCTCCTCGCTCAGAGCGGAGGTATCTATCTCAACATCATCGGGCACGACCTCCGAATAGTCGGATATGTCAATACCATCAAAAGCGTTCAGACCGATCGTCACATCATCGTCTGCCGAGAAAATAAAGGAATATCCCATCGTATCGCCGTCGCTGCCGGGAAGCTCCATCTCGTACTGCTCGATATGCATATCGCCCTCGTCGTACTCGGAATATTTCGCCTCTACCGTGTACTCCTCGCCGTTCACAATGATCGTGAACATCTTGGTGATACCGTCCACTACCGCGCCGTTAGTAGCCGCGTTAGCCGTAACAAGAGATACTGCGCTTACCGATACCGCCGCAGCAGCTATAAGCAGCGGGCGGAAAAAATTATGCTTTTTCATATTTTTGTCCTCGCTTTCCTGTGAAACGCGCTTCATGACCGCGGCTTTGATATCGGCTCTGCGTTTGTCGGACAGAGCCTCGATATCGGCGGGAGCGTTGTCCCTGAAAAATTCCTCAAACATGATCAAAACCCCTTTCGGTCATATAAGCCTTCAGCTTCTGTCGGGTACGGGTGAGCTTGCTGCGCACCGTGCCCTCGGTCAAATTCATTGTTCGCGCGATCACGGAGGTCTTTTCACCGTAAAAGTAAAACCTCATAAATACCTCGGCGTCCTGCTTTGCAAGGGAATCTATGCCCTCTTTAAGGCAGTCCATTGCCGCGTTGAGCTCCGCGCGCTGCGCAACGTCAAAATCCGACGCTATCTCCAGCCCGCTTATATCCTCAGCGGCGGGCGGCATAGCCCGAAAGCGGTTCTTTACCGCGTTTCTGGCTATCGCGGACAGATAGGGACGCAGTCCCTTATCCGCCGAAAGCCGCTCCCTGCCCTGCCAGAGGCGTACAAACACCTCCGCGGCAAGCTCGTCGATATCCTCCGCGGAGAGCGCCCCCCGCGAAAAATTCCGTATTACGGCGGCAACATATGCCGCATAGCCGTCAATGACAGCTTCCAGCGCCGCTGTATCTCCCTTTGCGAGAGCCGCGGCAAGTCGGTTTTCCTCTGTCAATGTTATCCTCCGTTAGTCTACTGCGCAGCCGAGGTTTTTGCCCTCTCACCCATATATACACTCAAAACCCGAAAATGCTGCAAAAAACTTTTTACTACTTGAAAATAAATTTTGCTTGTGTTATAATAAGTACAGTAAGATCAATGTTATGATACGGGGGTGATATCTTGATCGACGGAAAGAAGATAATCGCGTTATGTATACCGAAAATCAACAATGATTCTTCGCGGAAATTCATTACCGCGCTCAATAATTCGCTGCCGTCGGACGACTGCCGCCTGATGGTTTTTGCTACCTGCTCGGAGCTGTACTGGAATACCCCGATGGAGTCGGGGGAAAGCGCCATATACGATATGCTGGATTATAATGCGGCGGACATCGTAGTGGTTTTTGTGGAGAAGATCAAGAACAAGCAGGTAATTGACGATATAATCTCAAGGGCGGCGTCTCATAAAAAGCCCGTAATAACCGTGGACGGAGTATATAATGGCACAATAAGCACGGTCTTTGATTATGAATCGGGCTTCAGAAGCGTTGTGGAGCATGTTATAGACGTACATAATGTAAAAGACCTGCATATGATGGCGGGAATAAAGGGCAACGATTTTTCCGAAAAGCGTATCGACGTTTTCGCCGACGTTCTTAGATCGAGAGGCATACCCTTTGACCGCGATACGATGGTAAGCTATGGTGACTTCTGGTCAAACCCCGCACAGGAAGCTGCAAGCAGGCTCATTGCCGAAAAGCGCGTTCCAAGGGCAATAATATGCGCCAACGACAGCATGGCTCTCGCGGTTACCGACTGCCTTATATCAGGCGGATATAGGGTACCCGATGATGTTATCGTAACGGGCTTTGACGGTATCGACGAGATCAAACTGTCCGTCCCGAAAATAACCTCCTGCATATGCAGCTACGACAAGATAGCCGAAAAGATATCCGAAATAATAGGTAAATGCCTTAACGGGGAATATACCGAGGAGACCTTCCATATCCCGCCCGTGATGATACTTTCGGAATCCTGCGGCTGCTGCAAGGAGGATCAAGTAAACACTCAGCGGGAGATCATTGATCTCTCCAACCGTTTCTACCGCTATCAGGACGAGGAGTACAGCATGTACGAGCTGGTCGCGCAGGCGATATCCTGCACGAGCATCGAGGAACTGAGCGGTATTATATCCGACTCGAAATTTTACGATATAGACTGCGCGCTGACCCCCGAATGTTTTGACGAGTCGATCAATCCGATAAGCGTGATAGAACGCGAAAACGCTTACGGAGAGGAAATGATAGATTTTTTCAACTCCGATGAAATTCGTTACACAAGCTATCATTCGTTCCCGAGAAAGGAAATTTTTCCGCAGCTTAAAACTCTTCTGGAATACAGAAAGCCGCTGTTCTTTTTCGGGCTGAATTTTCTTAATGTGCCGCTGGGATACGTATGCTTTCACTTTCATAACGACGACGTGGGGAACTACTGCAAGGTACCGCAGGTCATAAGGGCGCTGAACAACGCTATCGGCGGCTATCGCAATCTTCGGTATCATCACTATCTGCAAAGCCGTGTTGAGGAGATATACAAGCTGGATAATCTTACCGGACTGTACAACCGCAACGGCTTCAACAAGGCGTTTGAGCGCATTGTGAAGCAGGCTCGGGAGGACGGAAGCGTTATTTCGGCGGCGCTTGTGGACCTTGACGGATTAAAAGCGATAAACGACACCTACGGTCACGACGAGGGCGACAACGCCATTAAAACGGCGGCGGAAGCATTCAGAGCCTGCTGCCCCGAAAACGCGGCGTGCGTAAGATTCGGCGGCGACGAGATGATGGCGGTATATCATGGGAAGATCAGCGAGGCGGCGTTAAGGAATGATATAAACGCCCGCCTTGACAGCTACAACGCTTCTTCGGGGAAGCCCTACCGCGTTTCGGTAAGCGTGGGCGTGTATGTCTGCGACGACCCCGATATGGATTTTGACGAGCTCGTCAAGGAATCGGATAAGCTGATGTATTTTGAAAAGCGGTCTAAGAAGAAAAATCAAGCACCGCGCTGACATGCTATGCTTATTATACCACATTATTCGGAAAAAGTATAGCAACATAGAGCCCACGAATTAAGGGGCATAAAAAACGATCAGCATAATCCCGCCGCATCGGAATTTCAAAAAGTGCGCATTTTGCCTTAACGGCAAAATGCTGCACGGTTCCCGCAATCGCCCGCAAGGAGCGAACGAAGTGAGCGACTGAGGAGCGCTTGCGGGAATTTTGAAATTCTTTTAAATCATTTACTTCTCGTCAACATTTATAAACAGCTCTTTGTCAACACTGTTTAACCGCATAAAACTGCTTAGATCAACATTTAATATACAACTTAGTCAAGATCACCGCCCAAGCGGTGGTCTTGACTAAATTTTTTTCGGAAAATCCCCTTATTTCTCCCTTGACTATAACCGAAAAAAGTGGTACAATATAATGTGGAACGCAGCAAAGCGCTGCATAAATTTGGAAAGAAGGTTTTGTAAAATGACAAAAATAGATGTTTTCTCGGGATTTCTGGGCGCGGGCAAAACGACCCTGATAAAAAAGCTGCTGAAAGAGGGCTACAACGGCGAAAAGCTGGTGCTTATCGAAAACGAGTTCGGCGAGATCGGCATTGACGGCGGCTTTATGAAGGACGCGGGCATTGAGATAACCGAAATGAACCAGGGCTGCATTTGCTGCTCGCTGGTGGGCGATTTCAGCAAGGCTCTCGGGCAGGTGCTGGAGCAGTTCTCGCCCGACAGGATACTGATCGAGCCGTCCGGCGTAGGCAAGCTGTCCGACGTGGTAAAGGCGGTGCTGGACACGGGCAATCCCGATATAGCGCTCAACTGCTGCACCACCGTTGCGGACGCGAGCAAGATAAAAATGTATATGAAAAATTTCGGCGAGTTCTATAAGAACCAGATCGAGAGCGCCAAGACGATCGTGCTCAGCCGCTCTCAGAAGCTCTCCGAGGAAAAGCTCGCCGAGGCTGTGGGTATGATAAGGGAGCTCAACGAGCACGCGACTATCGTTACCACCTCCTGGGACGATATCGGCGGAGAGCAGATACTCGCGGCAATGGAGGCGGAGAACAAGTTCGCCGAGGAGCTTATGAAAGGCGAGGATATCTGCCCCGTATGCGGTCATTCTCACCATCATGACGAGGAGCATGAGCACCACCATCACGACCACGACGGCGAATGCTGCCATCACCATGACGATGAGGAACACGAGCACCACCATCACGACCATGACGGCGAATGCTGCCACGGACATCACCATCACCATCATCACGCGGACGAGGTGTTCAGCACTTTCGGAGTTGAGACCGCGAAGAAATTCACCAAGCAGGAGCTGGAAACGGCTCTGTCAAAGCTGTCCGCGGAGGAGTACGGCACCGTGCTCAGGACAAAGGGCATTGTTGCGGGTGCCGAGGGCGTGTGGTATCACTTCGATTTCGTGCCCGAGGAGTACGAGGTAAGGACAGGCTCGGCTGACGTTACGGGACGTATGTGCGTTATCGGCGCCAAGCTGGAGGAAGAGAAGATCAAAGCGCTTTTCGGCGTTTAATGTGCAAAAGGAGCAGGGCAGATGGAGTTACCCGTATATCTTATGACAGGCTTTCTGGAGAGCGGAAAGACCTCATTCATACTGGAGACCATTAACGACAAGCAGTTCAGCCGCGGCGAGCGGACGCTGATAATCGCCTGCGAGGACGGCGAGGTGGAGTATGACGAGAAAATACTCAAAGCCTCCCGCTCCGAGCTGGAATTTCTGGAGGACGAGGAGGATTTCAACGAGGAAAACCTCAACGCCCTTGTACAAAAGCACAAGCCTACCCGCGTCATATTGGAGTTCAACGGAATGTGGAGCCTGCGCAACATGGCGGTAAAGGCGCCCAAGGACTGGATGTTCTACCAGGTTTTCATGTTCGTGAACCACGCCACCTTTGATATGTATATGAACAATATGCGGCAGCTTCTGTCGGATAATATTTCGGTGGCGGATATCGTGATATTCAACCGCTGCGAGCAGGGGCAGGTGGACAAAAAGCGTCTGCGCCGCAGCATTAAGGCGCTCAACCCGCGCATTGATATGATGTTCGAGTACAACGACGGCACTATCGAGCAGGGCTTCCAGGGGGAGGACGAAATGCCGTTCGACGTCAACGCCGACCCCATAGACGTTGTGCATGACGATTTCGGCTTGTGGTATATCGACATCATGAGCAACGCGCCGCGCTATAAAGGGAAAAATGTGCGCGTGAGGGGCATGGTTTTCCGCGCCTCGAACGTTCCCAAGGGGTATTTTGTTATCTCGCGCCGCGCCATGACCTGTTGCGCGGACGATATCCAGGTCGTGGGGATACTCTGCAAGACCCCCGAGGAGAAAGATCTCTCCGACGGTGAGTGGGTGGAGGTCTGCGGGGAGATCGTTTCCGAAAAGCACCCCGTGTATAAGGGGAGCGGTCCCGTGCTGATAGCCCG
>CAZKJC010000170.1:0-5887 GCA_964552995.1 uncultured Ruminococcus sp. | reverse complement strand
AGAGCAACGCATTAATCAAGCAATCAAAGGTGCTGAAAGCGGACGGCAAGTGACCGCCCACGCATGAATTTTCCGCAAGCCTCCGTGAAAGCGGAGTGAAACGGAGCTTTCGCGGAGGGCTAGCGCAAACGGCGTAAAGCGCCGTTTGCAGCGGTGCGGAAAATTCTTTTAAATCAGGAGGGAATGTGGCTAAGAATTTAAAGATGAAGGCGGCGCGAGCCGCGCTCGACCTGTCGCAGGAGGAGCTTGCGAAGAAGGTCAAGGTTACGCGGCAGACGATAAGCGCCGTGGAAAGCGGGGATTACAACCCGACTATCAACTTGTGTATAGATATATGCAAGGCACTGGGGAAAACTCTTGACGAGCTTTTCTGGAACTGAACGGAGGTAGGATTATGAGCATGAAGTCGTTTGACAAATTCTGCGAGAGATTGATATTAGCCGAGTCGGGGAGCGAAAAGGAGATATTCGACGAGCGGCAGAATATTATGAGGTCGCGGCTGGCGATAGAGGCGCTGTTGATCTATGTGGCTTTGACTACTGTCAACAGTATGGTAATGGAAATGTTTTACCGGTGGTCGGAGAGCTGGATGACGGTCACATTGCTGTTTATGGTGCTTTGTCTGCTGTGGTGGTCGATACGGTGCGCCGTCAAGGGCTGTTTGCTTGCGGTAAGCGGCAGATTCGCGCAAAAGACCTCTGCGGTATTGATCGTTTTAGCCGGTGCGTTGAATATGGTCCGGTTTGTGTTCGACATAGGCGAGGAGGGCTATTTCGTCACGGACGGAATGCTTTCGGAGGATTTTATGTTTGCGCTGTCCTTTTTGCTGCTGATAGGCTGCGGGATATTTATTTTGTGCGTTATGCGGCATGAGGAGAAAAAGAACAAGGAGGAAGTGTCATGAGCTTGAAATCTTTTGACAGATTCTGTGAGAAAATAATTATGGGCGAGCCCGACCCGATAAATAGAAAAGAGATCTTTGACGAGCGCCAGAACCAGGTGCGCCAGAAGCTGATCATCGAAGCGCTGACGGTGTTCGGCGCGGCGGTGAGCATTAACACGCTAGTTATGGACTGCGGGGCGAAGTGGTGCGAGGGATATTTCGCGCCGATAGCGCTGCTTGTTGCGCTGTGCTATATGTACTGGCTTATACGCGTAGTGAAAAAGGGCGCGCTGTTCGGCGTCGAGGGCACGGCGCACGCGGAGCGTACCGCCTGGAGCCTTGTGGTCATGCCGGTGCTTTATTCGCTTATAATGCTAAGGAACGAGGATAAGGAGCTTTACATAGCCCGTGACGGCATGTTGTCGGAAACCTTTTTGCTTATAATTTTTTATGTGATAGCAATAGTATGCGGAGTTGTTACTTTGGCTCTCGCGCACAAGGAAAAGAAACGTATCAAGGCGGAGAAAGCGCAGGAAGATACCCCCGAAAACCAGTGAAAATACCGCAAAAGAAAAAAATCCCTTTAGGCGGTTGACGAACGGCGTAAAAAGTGGTATAATATAAAATGAATTTTTGATATGTCGACGCTATAACTGTCAACTGTCAACTGCCATCGGGGGGTGGGGAAATGAATGTTTTGAAGAAAACAGCGGCTTTGGCGCTATGCGCGGGGCTGGTATTTTCGCTGTGCTCCTGCGCCGAGGAAGCGCCCCCGTCCGATACCTCCGAGGTCGAGCAGACGCTGGATATAGAGGGGAGCTACGCCCCCGCGGCGACCGATAAGCTGGAAACTCCCGTGATAAGCTTCCTCGGGACAAGTCCCGTTTCGGAGGAGCACGCGGAACTGTACCGCCGCACATATGCCGCGCAGTATTTCGACGAGGCAAGCGGGAAATACGTTTTCCCAGACGGTTCAGATGAGCTTATCGTGAGCAGGACCGTGACCGAGGGGCAGCTTCTGGACGAGCTGACCGCCGCTATACAGTCCGACGCTTCTCCCGATCTTACGGACAAGCTGGATAATTCCTACCCCTATCTGATGTCAAGAAATATCTATGAGGATCTGACCGCTTATATGGATATGTCCTCGCCGCAGTGGGTGGATATGGAAGAATATGTGGATCGCTACGAGTATAACGGAAAGCATTTTTATTACCCGTGGGATCGTATCTTGTCGCCGCAGATGCTTTATTATGACCGCGGGCTGTTTGAGGAGTACTCGATACCCGACCCCGCGGAGCTTCTGGAGGAGGATAACTGGACTTGGGAAACGTTCCTGGAGGACTGCCGCCTGTTCGCGATGACCGGTGAGAATCTCATGGGGGTGTACGGAGAGGATATCGCGGATAATTTCATAGCCTCTACGGGGGTAATGCTTATTGGCAGGGACGAAAACGGAAAGCTGACAAGCAATTTTATGTCGGAGGATATCACCCGCGCCGCGGAATGGCTCGATGAAAGCCTGGCGCAGACGGGTCTTGTGAATACGGAATGCCCCGAAAACGCGGCGGAAGAGGGTCTGGCGGCGTTTTACTCCGCCGAAAGGGGATATGACAGCGCGGAGCTGTTCCCTGTGCCATATCCGAGGGACGGGCAGGCGGAGAAATATTTCTGCCGCGCGGCTACGTTCGGGTATCTTGTGCCGAAGGGCGCTAAAAATGTGGCGGGAGCCTGCTGCTTCATAAACTGCTGCCGCCTGGAGGTGTACGGAAACGCTCCCGAGGAAACCGCCGAGTCCGTTGTAGCGGCAACGGCGGAAGCGGAGGAGATAACTCCCGAGGATATTTTTGTAAGATTGAGCGATCCGGATATGTTCAGCGGGATCGCGGACGAAAACAGCTGTCTTTCCGAGGAGATAAACGCTCTGATACGCGATATGCTCGACGGAACGCTGAACGGCGATACATGGGAGCAAAGGCGCGACGAGAATCTTCCCATAATAAACGCGGAGATCGACGAGCTGAACGCACTGGCATAATACGCGGACCCCGCCGTAAGGCGGGGTCCGGTTCTGAATTGACAATGTATAATGGATAATTGATAATTTCGGAACGCGGCTTTGCCGCGATTTAAAAGCCGCCTGCGGCGGGGTTCGGTTTTCTCGATAGTCATAAAAAATTAAGATTTTTTTACCGCAAATAAGATGTTAAGTGTTGACAACTGTTCGGATTTATTATATAATATCAGTATGGAGTTTTGTCGGCTTTTAGGAAAACGGCAGCATAATGACCACTCGGCTAAGGCGCGTATCTAAAAACGGGGCGTAACGCCCACGCGGGAGAATTTCAAAAAGGTCGAGTTTGCGTTAAGCAAACGATGACCGGTTCCCGCAATCGCTCGGAGTGTGGGTTTTGCGCAACAGTTATGTAATTGCTTGAGGCATTTCGTAGCATTTTGCGCAAAACTCCGCGAAGCGGAACGGAGAGTGCTTGCGGGAATTTTGAAATTCTTTTAAATCATTTGCTTCTTGTCAACATAACTTAAAAGCAGCAAGGCTCGGGTCAACCTTAAAATGACATTTAAACAAGTTTTTAACAGTGAACTATAATAATTTCGGGGTGATTTTTGTGGAAGCGGAGAAAATTATTGAATGGCTTAAACCGGAGCGTATCCGTAAGCTGTATACGAAGCATAAAAACAGCTTCGGCATAAACCGTCTGCTTATCATCGGTGTGGGACGAAACGGGATCGACTGCGCGCTTCATTGTAAGCACCTTGTTGAGAATCGCTTCGGCAGCAATGAAAAAAAGGTTCGATATATCGGTATCGGCGACGGGAAAATGCTGGACGAGGCGGACTGGGAGGGATCGGCTTTCACCGCGGAGGAAACGGTGAGGATAGTGCCCGAGGAGGCGATATATCCCTGTCTTAATGCACCCGAAAAGCTGCCGGATTATGTGCGCTCGTGGTTTGACGAGGGTCTTAAAAATTATTCCCCCGCAATGCCTATTTACGGTCTTTCAAAGCGCCAGTGCGGGCGCGTGGCGCTCTTCAACTGCATAAAGCGGGTCACAAAGGTGTTGGCTAAGTGCGTTTCCGCTTTTGAGGGGAGCGACAAGTCGCTGGAGGTCATCATAACGGGAAATCTGGGGGACGTTTTTTTCGGCGGAATGTTCATTGATCTCGCGTATATCGTGAAAGCGCTTTTCGCCGACGCCAAGTACCCGATTAAAATAAACGGATATATGTTCTGTCCGGATACCGCGGAGCTGGTGGAAAAGGAGCCGCGGGAGCTGGGGAATTATTACGGCAATACCATTATAGCCAAAAATGAGCTTGACCGCTTTCAGTACGGTAAAAAGCATTTTTCACAGAAATACTCCGACAGCTTTGAGGTGAATTCGGATAAGCCGCCCTTTTCGGTGTGCTTTATCGCCGCGGCGGAGAAAAGCTACGCCTATACGATGAGCGTGGCGGCGGAAAAGATAGTATCGCGTATGGAGATACTGTTCACCAAGGACGACGACGCGGAGAGCATATTGTCCTACAATATGCTGAAATCGGACGAAAGCCACGAATTCCGTTACCTCTCCTGCGGAGCGGCGGCGGTGGAGCTGCCGGTGGGCAAGATATTGTCCTACCTTTCGGTAAAGGTGTTTACGCTGCTCAATCAGAAGCTCAATCAGAACAGCGTGGGACAAATGCGGCTTGGTCTGTACGGGAGCAAGGTGACTCCCGACGCGAAATATCTCGCGGCAAAGGCGGGGCAGATACCCGAGCTGGAGTTTGACGAGCAGAAGAATCCCGCGTTCTCGCTGAAGGAACTTAAAAATGATTTTGAGACCCCGATACGCGAGATCAATAAATGGCTTGATAAAACCGTGGAGCTTACTCAACAGGGCGCGGATATGTGTCGGGAGGATATCGTAAGCGAGATAATCGGCGAGTGCGAGACCTCCAAGGCGGATATAAACCGCGGTCCGTTCTATGCGGTGGAGATAATAAAGAAATGCCTTTCGGAGCTGAGAGTGGCTATCGCCAAGGAGGATTTTGAGGTCTCGGATATGGAGGAGCAGTGTCAGCGCTCCAAGAACCTTATGAACGGCGCTTATCGCAAGCTGCGCACAGCCGTTGTCTTTTCGGGCAAGGCGCTGGAGCAGTATATATATGAGATAAAGGACTATGCAGAGTATAACCGCCGTCTGCGGACGGGCAGCATCGTGCTGGCGTTCTATAAGGAGATATATGAGAAGCTGGACGAATATTACAAGACGGAGCTTGCAAAGGCAACTCAGCCCTTTGAGCTGATAGCTATGAACCGCGGGTCGATCTTAGAGGGTATCAACGCGGACAACGAGGATAGCTGCATAACGGAGGCTTTCGGATTTGCTGACATAGCCGAAAAGCTGGACGGTATGGTAAAGGATCAGGTCACGGAGGAGAATTTCTCCTACGCGTTCAAGGACTGCGATATACTTAAGGTGTCCGACGAGGAATCGGGGCTGGCGCGCGAGACCGTCAAGGTGGTCGGAAGATTGTTCGATTATCTGCTTGGGCTTAATTTCAGCGGAATGTGCGAGTTTTTCGGTATGGAGTATTCCGTAGGCGATATCATAGAGAGGTGCATTAAAGGCTCCGGCGTCACGGCAAAGGTGACGGATAATACCGCCGTAAGCCGCATTGTCTGCCCTAAGGATACGCGCCAGGGAGATGTGGCGGAGCTTCGCGCGTCGTACAGCGGAATGAATTATATATGGAACAGCTCCGTGCTGAACCGTGGCACTGTCGTGACGCAGGTATCGGGCGGAGTAAAGCTGGAGAGCTTCAAGGGCTACGATCTGTGGGAGAATATGCGGTACGCGTATGTTAATGATTCTCTCAAAAAGCATGGCATACACATTTTCAGCTAAATGCAAACGGCAACGTTGGCAGCAGTGCGGGAAATTTCAAATTAAGGCAATACCGCACAGAGATTGTGCGGCAATTGCGCCGACAGATTTTTCG
>CAZKJC010000169.1:0-5929 GCA_964552995.1 uncultured Ruminococcus sp. | reverse complement strand
CTTGAGAAGTATACCGACATCAAAGAGGGCGACATATTCGAGGCTTATATGATGGAGGAGTACAGGGACTAATAAAATAAAAATCAGATCAACAAATCGTCCACGCATCAGAATTTCAAAAAGTGCGCATTTGCCGAATGGCAAATGCAGCACGATTTCGGCGAATTTTGCGCAAAATACCACATAATATCATAAGTTGCTATGTGATTGTTGCGCAAAATTATTGCACGCGCAGCGCAGTTTAGCGAAGCTAAACGGAGCGGAGTGTGATTAGACGAAATTTTGAAATTCCCATTTAAATAATTTAATTATCGTCCACATATATTAACAGCTCTTTGTCAGCATAATTTAACAGCATTACAGCCCAGATCAACATTATTTCCGACAGAAAGGAATTTTAATGGCAAATTTTAATATAAAGAGGCTTAACGAGGATATCAAGCGGGAGATATCGGCGGCGGTGGGCGGCGTCAAAGACCCGCGGGTGGCCAAGAATTTCGTGACGGTCACCCACTGCGAGGTCACGAACGATCTGTCCTACTGCAAGGTGATGATCGCCTGCATGGGCGGAGAGGGGCGTACCGCAAAGGCTGTCGAGGGAATGACCGCGGCGGCGGGGTATTTTAAAAAGTGCATTTCCTCCCGCATAAGGGTGAGAAAGATACCCGAGCTGATCTTCCTCGCGGACAATTCGCTGGAATACAGCGCGCATATAGAGGATATTATCGCGGGATTCCACAGGGACGATCCGCAGGAGAACGCTCCCGCGGAGGATACGGAGGAGCAAGATGATGACGATTGACGTTCTGCACGCGGCGGCATTTCTGAGGGAAAACGACAACTATCTTATTTTAATGCACGCGAGCCCCGACGGCGATACGCTTGGCTGTGGTCTGGCGCTCTGCCGCGCTCTGCGGCGAATGGGAAAGCAGGCGAACGCGGTCTGCCCCGACCCCGTGCCGCAGAAATTCGGATATATGTTCAATGGCTTGGCGGTGCAGGAGTTTGAAACGGAGAATATTATCTGCGTCGACATCGCGGATACCAAGCTGCTGGGAGATATGAAGGAGCTGGGCGATAAAGCCGAGCTTTGCATAGATCACCATCTGTCCAACACGGGCTACGCGAAGCGCCTGCTGCTGAAGCCGGAATACGCGGCGGCGGCGGAGCTTGTATATGAGGTAATCTGCGCGCTGGAAACGGATATCGACAAGGATATGGCAAACTGCCTTTATACCGGCATAGCGACCGACACGGGCTGCTTCAAATACAGCAACACCACGCCGCAGACTCATATGATAGCGGCGGTGATGATAAAGTGCGGAGCGGAGACGGCGGCGATAAACTACGCTATGTTCGACCTCAAGACCCAGGGGCGGCTTCAGCTTGAGCGCGAGGTGCTGAACAGCATAAAGTATTTCGAGGAGGGCAGGGTAGCCCTGGTCTCGGTGCCGCTTTCAATGCTGGAGAGCATTCCGGATATCGACAGCGACGACGTGGGAGCTATGGCGGCTCTGCCAAGGCAGATAGAGGGCGTTGAGGTCGGGATAACTCTTAAGGAAAAGAAAAAGGGAGTTTTCAAGGCTTCGCTGCGCTCCGGCGAGAATATCAACTGCGCCGAGATATGTATGAGATTCGGCGGCGGCGGGCATGAACGCTCGGCGGGCTGCTCCTTTACGGGCAGCTTCGAGGAGGCGGAAAAGGCTATCGTGAACGCCTGCTGCGAGGCTGTGCGCAAAATCGGTGCGGTATGACAAATATAACGGGTATAATTATCGTGGACAAGCCGCGGGAGTTCACCTCGTTTGACGTGGTGGCGGTAATGCGCGGTATGCTGCATACCAAAAAGGTGGGTCACAGCGGTACGCTCGACCCTATGGCGACCGGAGTGCTGCCCGTGTTCGTGGGCGGCGCGACAAAGGCGGTCGATATCCTGCCGGATTCGGACAAGGGATACCGCGCGGGCTTTGCTCTGGGATATAAAAGCAATACGCTGGATATCTGGGGAGAGGTTACGGGGGGCGGCACGGCGGAGGTTCCGCGGACCGAGCTCGAAAGGGCTCTGGAGAAGTTCCGCGGGGACATCATGCAGATACCGCCGATGTATTCCGCGCTCAAGGTGAACGGGCAGAAGCTGTGCGACCTCGCGCGAAAGGGGATCGAGGTGGAGCGCAAGCCCCGTCCCGTCCGCATTTCGCGGCTGGAGTGCACGGAATTTGACGGCGACAGGGGAGTTATCGAGGTGGATTGCTCCTCGGGAACTTATATAAGGTCGCTGATAGACGATATCGGTGCGGAGCTTGGCACGGGCGCCGTCATGACAAGCCTTGTCAGGACAAGAGCGTGCGGGTTTGAGCTGGCGCGTAGCACTCCCCTTGATGAGCTTAAGGCTATGAGCTATGAGGAGCTTTGCAATAAGATACTCCCCGTGGAGAGCGTTTTTTCGGCTCTGCCGCGCATTGAGCTTGACGAGGTACAGAAGCGGCTCTATCTTAACGGAGTGCGGCTGGACGCGGGCAGGCTCTCGTCAAAACCGCCCGAGGACGTGCATTGCGCGGTCTACGGCGGGGAGTTCCTCGGCGTTGCGAGGGTAACGGAGGGCGAGCTCGTTTCGGTGAAGAGATTTTCATAAAAAGACGGTGGTAACAGACATTGATTGATATAACATACGGCGGCGTGATACCCGAGAAAACCGCGGTCGCTCTGGGATATTTCGACGGACTGCACCTGGGGCATCTGGGGGTCATCGGCGCGGCGCTCTCGCAAAGCGGGCTGAAACCGGCGGTGTTTACGTTCAACTGCGACACCACGCTGCCCAAATTCAAAAATCCCGAGGATATAATCTCCTTTGAGAATAAGCGGGAGCTTTTGCGGCGCGTCGGGGTGAAATATCTTTACGCGCCGGATTTCGCGGAGGTCTGCGGGCTGACGGCGGAGGAGTTCGTGTCGGAGATACTCGTAAAGCGGCTTAACGCGGGCTACGCCTGCTGCGGAACGAATTTCCGCTTCGGAAAGGGCGGCAGCGGCACTCCCGATAAGCTTGCGGAGATAGGCGCGAGATACGGTATGCGGGCGGAGACCGTTCCCGACGTATGCCACAACGGCGTTATGATAAGCTCCACGCATATCCGCGAGCTTATCCGAAACGGCAATATAGAGGAAGCGAACACGCTTCTCGGCTATGAGCTGTGGTACAGGCTTCCCGTGGTGAGGGGAAATGAGATAGGAGCGCGGCTGCTGTCATTCCCGACGATAAACCAGATCATACCCGACACCAACGTTATCCCGCGGTTCGGGGTATATAAGAGCTTTGTGCAGCTCGACAAGCGGAATTATCGGGGAGTGACCAACATCGGGGTAAAGCCGACTATCGAAAACCGCCGCGACGGCGACGGGGTAGTCATGGAAACGCATATCATAGGGTATGAGGGCGATCTGTACGGTCAGAACGTTTCGGTATCGCTGTGCGGATTTATCCGCCCCGAGAGGAAGTTCCCGAATTTGGAGGAGCTTAAAAAGCAGATCGCCGAGGACAAAAAACTGGCGATGACAGTTGATAGTGTATAGTTGACAGTTGATAGTTTCGGAGCGGCTTCGCCGCGTATCTAAAAGAAGTGTTTACGGCAATTTTAGCCGAGTGTAACATAAAGTCGGCGCGGCAAAAGCGCTGAAAGCTGACGACAGATGACCGCCCACGCAGGAATTTTTTCGCGAGAGCCTGCGGAAACGGAGCGAAGCGGAGTTTTCGCGGGCGGGTCGCGAAAAAATTTTTTTGATCATCGGGTCGCGGAAAATTTTTTTAAAATAAGGAGATCAAAAATAATGAGTATTGTAAGAACACGTTTTGCCCCCAGTCCTACGGGGTATATGCATATAGGAAATCTGCGCACGGCGCTTTACACTTATTTGCTGGCGAAAAAGAACGGCGGAAAGTTTATTCTGAGAATTGAGGACACGGACAGGACGCGCTATGTTGAGGGCGCGGTAGATGTGATCTACAAGACCCTGCGCGACTGCGGGCTGAACTGGGACGAGGGTCCCGACGTTGGGGGCGAGTACGGTCCTTACGTTCAGAGCGAGCGCATGGGAATGTTCAAGGAGTACGCGGAGAAGCTGGTGGAGAGCGGTCACGCGTACCGCTGCTTCTGCACAAAGGAGCGCCTGGAGGAGCTCAGCGCGGTACAGAAAGCGAGCAATATCTCGCCGATGTACGACCGCCACTGCCGCAATCTTCCCAAGGAGGAGATAGAGGCTAATCTGGCGGCGGGAGTGCCCTATGTTATCCGTCAGGCTATCCCGACCGAGGGCAGCTCTACCTTTCATGATGAGATATACGGCGACATCACGGTGGATAATTCCATTCTGGACGACCAGGTGCTTATAAAGCAGGACGGAATGCCGACGTACAATTTCGCGAACGTGGTGGACGATCACACCATGGCAATAACCCATGTGGTAAGGGGCAACGAGTATCTGTCCTCCGCGCCGAAGTACGAGTTGCTGTACAAGGCGTTCGGCTGGGAGTCGCCGATGTACGTCCATGTTGAGCATATCATGAAGGACGCGCAGCACAAGCTGGCTAAGCGCGACGGCGACGCGTCGTTCCAGGATCTGCTGGATAAGGGATATATGACGGAAGCGATTTTGAATTATATCCTGCTGCTGGGCTGGGCGCCCAAGGGCGAAAAGGAGATATTCTCGCTGGAGGAGATGATAGAAGCGTTCGACCTTGACGGTATCTCAAAGTCGCCCGCCATATTCGACCCCGCCAAGCTCAAAGCGATAAACGCGCAGTATGTGAGAGCGCTCCCCGCGGAGGAGTTCTCAAAGATAGCCGTGCCCTATATCAGACAGACCTGCAAGCGCGGCGATATCGATCTGGAGCTGCTGTGCAGCGTTTTGCAGCCCCGCGCGGAGCTGTTCACGGATATTCCCGAGCAGGTGGATTTCATTGACGCGCTGCCCGAGTATTCGCTGGAGCTGTATAATAATAAGAAGATGAAGACCAACGCGGAGACCTCGCTTGACGCGCTGAAGAAGATACTCCCTGTGCTCGAGGGGCTGGAGGAGTTTACACAGGAAAGCGTTCATGACGAGCTTTTCAAGCTGATAGAGCGCGAGGGCGTGAAGAACGGCGTTATTCTGTTCCCGCTGCGCGTGGCGCTCAGCGGAAAGCAGTTCACCCCGGGCGGCGGCGTGGAGCTTGCGGTCATCCTCGGCAAGCAGGACAGCCTTGCGCGTATCCGTAAGGGGATCGAGCTTTTAGAGAATGCATAGAGAGATTTCATATAGGTTTCACCTTTTTGTCACGAGCATGAGGTAAAATGATAGTTGTCGGTTAAGCTGCCTAAATAAGGAGAAGCAAAAGCAACGCCCCAAAACCGTCAACATAACGCCCACGCATGAATTTCAAAAAGGTCTAGCGAGCGTTCAGCGAGCGATGACCGGTTCCCGCAAGATACCGCAGGGAACGAAGTGACCGAGGATAGCTTGCGGGAATTTTGAAATTCTTTTAAATCATTTAATTATTGTCAACCCCTACAAACAGCTTCTTGTCAACATAACCTAACTGCATTATAAATCAGCGGTGCGGGAAATTCTTTAAAATCAGGAGGATATAATGATCGAGGTTAAAAATCTCTGCAAAAGCTACGGAAACAAGCTGGCGGTGGACAATGTCAGCTTTTCCGCGGCGGAGAGTGAGATACTGGGATTTCTCGGACCTAACGGCGCGGGAAAATCCACGACTATGAATATACTTACGGGGTATCTGTCGTCGTCCGGCGGCGAAGCGCTGATAAACGGCATTGATATCCTGGAGGATCCCGTCGCGGCGAAAAAGGATATCGGGTATCTTCCCGAGCAGCCGCCGCTGTATCTGGATATGACGGTGGACGAGTATCTGGGGTTTGTGTACTCTCTGAAAAAA
>CAZKJC010000168.1:0-5935 GCA_964552995.1 uncultured Ruminococcus sp. | reverse complement strand
AACAGCTCCTTCATGCTGTTCATAATGTCGGTTGTGCTCGTAAATTGTTGGCTGTTCACAAATTCTTTCAGTAGTTCCTTTGATGCTTTTTCCATAATAAAAACACTTCCTTTCAGATTTTTCCTTACTTAAAGTCTTGTCTGATCGGAAGTGCTTTATTCGGTTTTACACAAAATTTATTGGGGTCTCTAAGCACACGAAAAATGCCTCCTGCCACAAGCAGGAAGCATTTTCCATTTTTCGGGGTATTTTTGGTGGAGCCGAGGGGAATTGAACCCCTGTCCGAAAACCCGTCCACACGACCTTCTCCGAGTGCAGTCTGTCTTTTGGAGTTCCCTCACGCTGACGCCGGCAAACAGGCTTCAGCGGTCGGTAGCCTTAGATACAACCCAAGCTATAAGGCTATTTGCAAGGGACGTTCACCGCTGATCGACGCCATTACCCCGCCCGCGGTACTGCGGGGAATGACGGCGGCGCGCTTAGGCAGCCGCTAAAACGAGATTGTCGTCTGCGTTTAAATTTAAAGTTGCGACTATTAAAGTGATTTCGCCCTCACTACTCGCTTATCATGCATCAGAATCCCCGTCGAAGCCTTTACGGCCCCATAGCAAGGCGGCGTATAACCGCCTGTGGGATTGTATTATATCACAAAAAAACGCTTTTGTCAAGAGCTTTTTCGCTATTTACCAAGGAATTTTTTATATTTCCATATAAGAAGCAAAGCGGCTTCTCAATCGTAGATTTTGTCAAATGCATAGCGGGTGATTGATAATTAAGGTGCACCGTCTGCGGCGGTGATTAAAATAATTGTCAGCGAAGCTGACACCATAATTATCCATTCTACACTCGTAATTTATATTTTTCCGGTTGTTTTAAGGCTTTTTAGACAGACCGAGCGTCTCCCTTTTGCGGAGAACACTTTCTCTCATTTAAAGTGTAATGGAGTAATGATCTATTAACGCAGCAATAGTATCATATTTACTTTTCGGAGCTTTTCGCTCTCTTTTTCTGAATAGTTTTTACAAAAACTACAACAATGGGAGTGCATGAAGCGATAAAAACAATTCCCGAAATGATAAAGCGTCGAAGCCAGTTGTCATAGCTTTCGATTTCAATAAACTGATACTCGGTAATGGTTTCACCGTTCTCGTTGATAGTTGTGTAAGTTCCTTCCGAATCTATCGTGGACGGATCATACATAATTCTTACAGTACTTCCGAGATACGATTCCGGTTCTATCGGCATAGGATTAAGAAACGGTTGAAATCTATCGTCTATGTACATGCCATATTCCGAATGAACTTTGCCGTTATAATCCGTAAACGTTCCGAAAACTACTGCGTCAGGCAGACCGATAAATGTGATCTTAGCCGTTGTGATTACCCATCCGTGCCGCTCTATGCGGAATTTTATAGTGAAAACTAACACAATCAGCGAGATAGCCGTAATCAGGCTTAAAACGATGATTAAAAAACGTTTCATATACATCCTCTCCTGGTTGATCAATAAACAAAATGTCCCTTATTATATAAACTCTTTTATAAGACGAGCCAGCGCTTCGGGTGCGTCCATATTAACCTCATGCCTTGATTCGGGAACTGTTTTCAGCTGCGCGTTCGGAAGAAGCCGCGCGAGATTTTCTGCGGCTTTCATATTGGCGCGATCCTTTTCTCCGCATATAACCAGTACGGGGCAGGAGATACTGCCGAGCCGATCACTGAGATCAAGCTCTGTCATTGAATTTGCCAGCATGAGAAAATCCGATTTTTCAAAGCCCGTATTGGCAAAGGCGCTTTGCGGCATAAAGCGGAAAAACGCGTTCTGAATTTTAAGCAGCGTTTTAGGCATAACATATTGCGCACCGATAAGCACCAAAGAATGCACCCTTGACGGAAAATCCGCCGCGTAATTCAGCGCGAGTATTCCTCCCAAAGACAAACCGCACAGCTCAAACTCATCGTCGGGAAGATATTCACAAAGCGCCTTGTACAGTTCGGAGTACATAGAGCTTTTGCCGTTCAGCAGTCCGCGCAGATCGGGGCAGTCGGCGGGAGCGCCAAGCGCCTCGATAGTTTTATCCCAGCTTGAGGGAGTCTGCCCTAGACCATGCAGAAAATATCTATCCAACACAAGTACCTCCCCATTCAACAACGGTGAAGCCGCCGCGCTCAAAGCCCGAAAGAGCTTGCTCGGGTATGTCCACCTCTTTTTCGCTCGCGTAATACGCCATGAAAACCCGCTTGATATTGTCGGGCGCGGGAGATATTTTGAGCGGCGCGCTCTCCTCGTAGCACTCCCCCTGGAATGAAATGACGTTGTATTCGTTGTCCTGCATAAAGGGCAGCCAGTATACGATAAATTCGTTGTATTCCTTTGGGGTGAGCCCCTGCTCGCTGAGCGCCCAACGCAGAAATCCCGCTGTTTCGCTGCCCTTGACGCAGAAACCCTCGCTGAGATCAAACTCGGTTTTCAAATTCGCTTCCCAGAAAAGGTAGCTGTATTCCTCGCCGCTCTCATCAATAATAGTTCCGTCGGGATAAGCGGTGACATTCCACCCGCCGTTATATTCGGGATAAGCTACGGTCAGCCCATCAAAATCCAGTTCAACCGAAACTTCGGTTATTTCACTTGGATAAAGATAGATGACGGGTTTTCTTATCAATCGCTCTTCCCTTTCCCTTATAGCGTAAAACGCGAAAAGCACAGCGGCGACAACAACCAAAACCGCGCCGATGATACCAATAATAAACCCGATATTTTTGCGGCGCTTTCTTTTGGCGCGCTCCGCTTCGCGTTTTTCCTCGTCCATAGTCTTTTCGTCAAATTCGTCGTACATATTTTACCTCCATGTTGTCAAAGCGTTCCGAAATTTCTTATTTTGCGGGAGCACCATTTAATAATTTATATTGTTGTGTCTGCTTCGCGGATGAATTTAAATTTTTTCTGCGAAGCAGCACCACAATCATTTATATCTAGGATGAAATTGTATTTTATTTATCATCAATTGTTTTTCTTCCCAATAATGATCTAAAGCGATAGCGCCAAGAACAAGTGATAAAGTCAATAAAGCGGCACTTATGATCCCAATAATAAACCCGATTTTTCTGCGGCGCTTTCTTTTGGCGCGCTCCGCTTCGCGTTTTTCCTCGTCCATAGTTTTTTCGTCAAATTCGTCGTACATAATTACCTCCATGTTGTCAAAGCATTCCGAAGTTCCTTACCCAAATTATACAATACAATTCTTTAAATGTCAAGAGCCGCCCCGATCAGGCGGCTCCTGCCGTTATCAGTATGTCTGCACCTGACCGACGATCTCGGAGAGGCTCTTGATACCGTTCTTGTCCATATATTCGGCTAAGCCGTCGATGACCTTGAGCGGCGCGTAGGGGTCTTGGAAGATAGCCGCGCCCATCTGTATAGCGGACGCTCCCGCGAGCATCATTTCCACAGCGTCCTCCCAGGTGGAGATACCGCCCAGTCCGATTATAGGAATTTTCACCGCGCCGTAGCACTGCCACACCATTCTCACCGCAACGGGGAATACCGCCGGACCGCTCAATCCGCCCGTATTATTGCGCAGTATGGGGCGGCGATTGTTGATATTTATGCGCATTCCCAGCAGGGTATTTATAAGTGAGATACAGTCCGCGCCCTCCGCTTCTGCCGCTCTCGCGATCTCGGTGATATCGGTGACGTTGGGCGTGAGCTTCATTATTATGGGCTTTTTGGTTGCCTTGCGTACCGCTTTTGTGACCGCCGCCGCTCCCTCCGCGGAAATTCCCCATGAAGCTCCCCCCGCCTTGACGTTGGGGCAGGAGATATTCACTTCGATCATATCGATATCGGTGGAGTCCAGAGCCTCCGCGACCGCCACATAATCGTCGATAGTAGCCCCCGCGATGTTCGCGATGACCACGTTGGCCTCCTTTTTGACCGTATCGAGATAGTAGTCCACAAAGCTCTGAACTCCTATATTCTGCAAGCCGACGGAGTTGAGCATTCCCGAGGGAGTTTCGGCGATACGCGGGGGAAGATTTCCGTTTTTCGGCTCTCTCGTCATGCCCTTGCAGGAGATACCGCCCAGGCGCGACAGGGGATAAAGGTCGGTGTAGCACTCGCCGTTTCCGTAAGCTCCCGAAGCGGCGATAACGGGGTTGGGGAACTCCACACCCGCGATTTTTACAGACAGATCAGCCATCGAACTTTACCTCCTTAGCGTCGAATATAGGTCCGTCCTTGCAGACCCTCGCGTAATAGTCTTTGCCGCCGCGATCCAGCACGCAGGTGCAGCCCACGCAGGCGCCTACGCCGCAGCCCATTCTCTGCTCCATGGACACCTGGCAGGGGATATCCCTTTCCAGACAGAGCTTCACGACCGCCCTTAGCATAGGCTCGGGACCGCAGGCGAGGACCGCCCCGACCTCTCCCTTGTCCAGCTCCTCGGCGAGCGGCTGCGTGACTACTCCGTGATAGCCGACGCTGCCGTCGTCGGTGCATATTATGGTATTGCTGCCGAACGCCTTAAATTCCTCAGTTAAAATTATCTTTTCGTAATTTCTGAACCCGAGGATAGCCGTGCAAAGCTCGCGAGATGTCTTGGCGATACCCAGCAGCGGAGGAACTCCGATACCACCGCCCACGGCGATCACCCGTTTTCCGTCGGGAATGCGGAATCCGTTGCCGAGCGGCGCGAGAATGTCCAGCGTTTCCCCGACATTTACCCGCGCGATCTGCTCCGTGCCCTTGCCGCGAACCTCAAAAACAAAGCGCAGCGTGCCCTTTGCCCTGTCAATCTCACAAATGGAGATGGGGCGGCGCAGCATAAAGCCCTCCGCGGTGATGGTGACAAACTGCCCCACCTTAGCCGCCTTGACAGCCTCGGGCGCTTTTACCGTAACGGAATAGATATCCTTTGCGAGGGCATTTTTTTCCGTGACGGTGTACTTGTCGCAAAATAAGCTCATTATTTATCCTCCTGTCTTTTATCCGTATCCTTGGCGGGTCTGATCCTGACCTTTGCGGAGTCCGAGATATTTTCCTCGTCCTTTTCCGTTTCCTTAGGCGCCGTTATACTTCTTATTCTGTGCATACCAAGGCGAATTATTATAGCGATTATTATCGCGTCCAGTATAAGCTGCAAACTGAACGGACTTTCCTTTTGCCCCAGCATATTCTGATGGAAAATATACATCACGTCAAATATTCCCATCAATATCGGTATCTTGCACAGCGACGCGCACAGCGCGTAAACGTTCCAGCACTCCTGCGCGGTCAGCTTGGTGACGTTATACCTTTTAAACGGGTGGGATTTCAGCGTCAGTATTATATACGCCGCGAACAGCGCGACAACCAGCGCGGGGAATATCAGCGCCAGCCAGCGCCGCCACTCAAACCCCGCGATATACTGCTCCGTGAGTATCTCCACATTTTCCGCGCCGATGCTGTCCAGCAGCTGCTCATAGCTGTCCAGGAAATACCTTGTCACGGACACTATCAGCACAGCCAGCCCAAGCGAAAACACGTCGCTGACCAGCCGCGCCACTTTATACTTATACTTTACGGGATATTTAGCGATCTTCATTTTTTCTCCTTATCTCAAAAAAATTTTTGCGACCCGCCTACCCCAGCTCACTCCGCTTCGCTTCGTTCGCTGCGGCAGGCTCCCGCAAAAAATTTTGCTTCGTGGGCGGGCACTTGACGGCTGCTTTCAGTGCCTTTGATGCGACAACTTTGCGCGACTCTAGGCTAATTATCCCCTATTTTGGTACACATCAAATCGGATAACCTTTGTCAGTCCAACGGCTTGATGGACCTCAGTGGCTGAAGCATGTGAACGTTGCACAAAAAGCCCACAGCTCCACTAAAACCACTTTCAGCTAAAGAAAAGCGGGCAAAGGGGGGAGGGGAGAGGGGAAGTTGGGGTCTGGGGAGAAAA
>CAZKJC010000167.1:0-6057 GCA_964552995.1 uncultured Ruminococcus sp. | reverse complement strand
GAAGGTTTCGCCCCAGTCCGAGCGCGATGGAAAATCGACTTTAACATATTAAAAGGAATGAGCAACACAGAAATTCACAGCAACATACAGATCCCTTATAGCCTGCGTTCCATTACCCCTTTTACTCCACCGATTTCAGCGATTCCACCATGCTGATCTTTTTCAGCACCCTCGTCATGATCTGATTTACCACCAGGGAGAACACCACCGTTATCAGAAAAGCCCAAAGGAACGACAGCGGATGTATCTCTCTTCCGAACATCACCTCGTCTATCTCCGCGGTCACAACGACATACTCGCACAGCGCGACTCCCAGCAGAAGCCCCACCGCCGAGCCCATTACCGACAGAATTATATTCTCGCGGAACACGTAGCTCGATACCTCTCTGTCATAGAAGCCAAGCACCTTAAGCGTGGCGATCTCCCGTATGCGCTCGGTGATGTTCACGTTTATCAGATTATACAGCACCACAAACGCCAGCGCTCCCGCGGAAACTATCAACACGATTATTACCAGATCCATTATCTTTACCGTGTCCGCAAAGGAGCTCGAAGCTCCCGCGTTCATCATTACCGCCATAACTCCGTCAAGGCTCAGCATTCTTTCGCTGAACTGCGCCTGCTCCTCGTCATCGTCGGATATCCCGTTGGTAAAATATATCATATTATACTCGGGGGCTTCTCCGAATATCGGCTTGTACTGCTCCTCTGTCAAATATAAATAATGGCTCGCGTAATGCTCGGTTATTCCCGATACCGTGACGGTATTTGAAGTGGTCTCGTCTATCATTATCTCCGCGCTGCCGCCCTTTTGCACGTCCAGCAGCTTTGCCAGCTTTTCGGTAGCTATCGCGCCATCGGTCAGGTATAGCTTTTCGCCGCTTTTGCGCTCGTGCATATCTACCATCTCGCCGAAGATCTCCGTGTCCTCAACGCAGGTAACGTAGCAGTCTGCCTTTGCCGTACCGTTGTACAGCGTGTATTGCTTGATGAGAGCCTGTGTGGATATCGTGTCGGGATCGTAATCCGCGAGCTCCTCATATATCCTTTGCTTTTCCGTTTCGCTTATGCCGCTGTCAAGGGCAAGATATCCGCTGTAATTGTATATATCATTATACTGAAAATCGACTATATCCGTAATGCTGTCCTTAAGCCCGAAGCCCGTAAGCGACAGCGCGGTACAGCCCGCTATCCCCACTACCGTCATAAACATTCTTCGCTTGTAGCGGAACAGATTTCTTCCCGTTACCTTGCCGAAAAATCCGATATTGTTCCAGATAATACCTATCTTTTCTATCAGCACGCGCTTTCCCGCCTTGGGCGCCTTGGGGCGCATAAGCTCCGCGGGAGCTTCCGCCAGCGCTTTCTTGCAGCTGAAAAATACCGTAAGAGCTATCGCCGCCGTCATTGCCGCTACCGAGAAAATTATATTGCCCGGCTCAAGCAGGAAATGAATATCCCTGATGGAATACATGATCGAATAGGCGTAGATTATTACCCCCGGGAAAATAAAGCAGCCACCCGCCGCTCCTATCGAGCCGCCGACCGCCGCCGCGGAGACAGCGTACAGCATATACTGCTTCATTATCGCGCCGTTGGAATACCCCAGCGACTTGAACGTGCCTATCTGTCCGCGCTGCTCCTCGACCATACGCGACATTGTGGTAAGGCACACCAGCCCCGCCACAAGCAGGAAAAATATCGGGAATATCGCCGCGATCTGCCCGATACGCCGCGAGTTGCTCTCATACTCGGCATAGCCTATATTATCCTCACGCGTGAAGATATACCATTCGGGAGTTCCCGCGTCGGCAAGCTCCTGCCTTGCGTCGGCGAGCTTTTGCTCCGCGTCGGCTATCTCGGTGTTGAAGGTCTCAACGCCCTCCCCGTACTCCTTTAAGCCGTCCTCATACTGCCGCTTAGCGTCCTCGATCTCTGCCAAGCCGTCGTTGTATTTTTGCAGACCGTCCTCGTATTCCGCGCGCTTTTCCTCAAGAGTCGCCGCGCCCTCGTCATACTCGCGCTGACCCTCCTCCAGCTTGTCAAAGCCCTCGTAATACAGGTCAAGTCCGTCGTTGTATTCCGTAAGACCGTCAAGGTAGAGCTGTCTGCCCTCCTCGTAGCTCCGCAGAGCCTCCTCATACTGCGCCAGACCCTCGTTATACCGCTCTCTGCCGCCGTCGATCTCGATCTGAGCGGCGGCAAGCTGCTCCTCGCCCTTTGCAAGCTCCGCTTCGCCGTCGGAAATCTCTTTCTCCGCCGCGTCAAGCGTTTGCTTTGCATCGGAGAGCTGCGCCGCGGTCGCGTCAAGTATCAGCTTGCTTTGGTCGAGCTGCTGCTTTGCCGCCTCGTACTCCGCGCGCTGCTGCGTTACCATAGGGTTATCCGCGCCGTATGCCGCCTCCGCCTGCAAAAGAAGCTGCTCCGCGCCCGCAAGCTGTGCCGCGCCCGCGTTATACTCCGCAAGACCCTGCTCGTACTGCGCATAGCCCGCTTCATATTCCGCTTTGCCCGCGGAAAGCTCTTCTTTAGCCGCGTTCAGCTTTTCGCGGTTTTCCGCCAGAAGAGCCGCGTTTTTGTCTATTTCCGCCTGACCATCGTCAAGCTGTTTCAGACTGTCGTCAAGCTCCGCGCGTGCTTCGGAAAGCTGCTGCTCCCCGCGCTGAAGCTCCGCTCTGCTGTCGGCGAGCTGCGCTCCCGCGCTGTCGATCAGCACCTTATTATCCGCAAGCTCTCGCTTTCCGTCCTCCAGCTCCCGCAGCGCGTCCGCGAGAGTCTGCTCCGCTTCGGCAAGCTGCTCCGCGCCGTCGTCAAGCTCGGCTTTCGCGTCGGCGAGCTCCTTTTCGCCGTCGGCTATTTCCCGCTGTGCGTCCTCGAGCTCCGCCTTAGCGTCGTCAAGCTCGCGCTGACCGTCCGCTTTTGCTTCGGCAAGCTCCCTTTCGCCGTCCTCTATCTTCTTTACCGCGTACGCCGTTACTTCCTCGTAACGGATATCGTTGCGCTCGGGGGCAAGCTCCTCCAGCCTTTCGGAAATGCTGTCCCTCAGCTCCTCGTACTCGTCGGAGTAGCTTTGCATGGACTTCATTCTGTCCGACTTGACATATATCTCCGTGTATACTTCCTGTGTAAAATTACTCTCAGAAATACACATAAATGCGTCAATCGAGCCGTCCCCGATGGTGGTGCTGCCGCGCTGCGTCAGCGAGATAAACATGGGAGTTTCGTATAATCCCACCACTTTATACTCGGTGTATTTTAACGGGAACTCCTTCGCGTCCGTGATATCCTCAACTCTTACAACATCGCCGACCTGCGCTCCGTCGCGCAGGATATTGTAGCTTATTATGCACTCGTCCTCCGCCTGCGGCATTCTGCCGTCGGTGACGTCGATATTGTTGACGCCCTCCATAAGCGAATACACGCGGGTCAGCATCTCGGAATCCCCGCGGAACATGGCAAGATCGGTGTATTTTGAAGGGTATACCCCGCTTACGTCATCTATCGCGCGTATCGCTTCAACGTCGCCATCGGTCATGCCGAAGCTCGACATTACCCTGAGATCGAACAGATCGTGTTGGTCGTAATAGTCGTCCGCGCTTACTCTCATATCTTTTTCGGTAGCGCGCACTCCGCTGAAAAAGCCAACGCCGATGGCGCAGATAAGAAATATCGACATAAATCTTCCCTTGGTGGCTTTTATCTCGCGGAAAATATTTTTATTTGCAGCCTTCAACTCGCACCTCCCGAATTACCACTCTATATCTTCTACGGGAGTAGGCTCGTTGTTCATTATTATTTTTGAGACCTTGCTGTTCTTTATCTTTATCACCCTGTCCGCCATGGGAGCTATCGCGGAATTATGCGTAACAAGAATTACCGTCATTCCGTCCCTGCGGCAGGTGTCCTGGAGCAGCTTAAGTATCATTTTGCCGGTGTTGTAGTCCAGCGCGCCGGTTGGCTCGTCGCACAGCAGCAGCTTCGGCTTTTTGCTGAGCGCTCTTGCTATTGAAACGCGCTGCTGCTCGCCGCCCGAAAGCTGCGCGGGGAAGTTGTTCAGCCGCTCCCCCAGACCTACCTTTTCAAGTATCTCGACGGCGGGTATGTAATCCCTTGTGGTCTGCGCCGCAAGCTCCACGTTTTCCTTTGCGGTAAGGTTCGGCAGCAGGTTGTAAAACTGGAATATGAATCCCACGTCATAACGGCGGTATTCGGTGAGCTGCTTTCTGTTGCAGCTGTCGACCCTCGCGCCGTCCACGCTGATGATCCCCTCGTCGCAGGTATCCATTCCGCCCAGCATATTCAGCACGGTGGTTTTTCCCGAGCCGCTGGGTCCTACTATTATAACGAACTCTCCCTTTTCAATGTCAAAGGTCATACCGTCCGCGGCGTTTATGGTCACCTCGCCCATGTGGTAGCGCTTATATACGTTATCCAAAGTAACAAAAGCCATTTTTATTTTACCTCTTTTTAATATTATAAGGCAGGAAAGGATTATCCGCATTATTTGCAGATTTTCTCAATCCCGCCTTTTCAAATTACACCCACCAGATCACTCAAAAAAATATAAATCCATAAGTCATTTCAGTAATTATATGTTACTCATTCAGTACCGGCCAACAAGCATTAAGAATTGCAAACATTACATCACACTTTACAGACGTTTTCTTCCTCCAGTCCGGTTCTCGTCCCATGATCTGCCTGAACGCTTTCAGAGCCTTTTCGGGGATCATATCCATATAAGTATCTTTATCTAAAATATTTGCTAAAAGCTCATAGGTTTGTGTGCTTTGCCGAACCCAGTCGGGTACGCCGGAAACCGAACCGAGCCAGAATCCGAATTGAAAATTATAGGAACTCTCCATTATTCCGCGAAGGTCATTTTCATTAACCGGTCTGAGTGCCTGCCAGTTATAGTTGAACGGTCCGATCACGCCGTTTCCGAATTCTTTTGGTTTGCGGTATGTAATGTGCTCGTCAAAGTCTTTCATTAACTCATACCCGTGCTTTACGGCGGCTCTTGCTTTTTCCATATTGTTGCCTGTACGCCAGCCCTTTGTCGCATTTAAAAGGCTGATATGATTTGCCCCCGGAAATCTTGCGTTAGGCTTGTAACAGCGGTATTTTTTCATTTTGACCGAAAAGTCATCGGGAGAGGTATAATTGGGCACCGCAAAAAGATGTTCCTGTGCCAGAGCTATCTGTTCTGCCATTATGGGATAGTCCTCGGAATATCCTACCCATGACAGGATCTGAGCGATTACCGCATGATTGCCGCCGCGTCCTTCGGCGTCAAGCGCCTCTCCGCCAATAAACCGGTTTTTGTGCTGCGAAGCTATTTCGGGAGTGGTAAGAGCGGTAATCGCTTTTTGTATATACGGTGATCGCACCTCCACTCCGCAGCCCAGCAAGCCGCTGATACGACAGTCCATATCTTCACAGCCGTGTATCCCGTTGCCAAACCAGCCGTCCGGACATTGAGCCGCCAGATACTTCTGCACATTAGCCTGCTGCAATATTTGCTCCTGCATTTCTTTCATAAAAGGCTCATCGATCGGCGTTTTCAACATATCTCTGTGCACAAGATAGCGAATGCTTGCACAGGCATTTTCAAGCAAAAAATCTGTATGCTTTTTAAAGTTATATCCCATACAAGTCTCCTAATAAGAATGTTTTTTCAGCCTGCATTTCCTATAAGAACCTATCGGAACTTTCAACTTTTCAACAGCCCGATTGGTTTAAGGTTCAGCAAATCAGCCTATTTTGCTCTTGCCGCCCATATAAGGTCTTAATACCTCGGGGATATTCACGCTACCGTCAGCGTTGAGGTTATTCTCCAGGAACGCTATAAGCATTCTGGGCGGAGCAACTACCGTGTTGTTCAGCGTATGAGCAAAGTACTTCTTGCCGTCCTTGCCGTTTACGCGTATCTTCAGGCGGCGAGCCTGCGCGTCGCCCAGATTGGAGCAGCTTCCCACCTCGAAATATTTCTTCTGGCGCGGAGACCACGCCTCAACATCGTAGGATTTCACCTTAAGATCGGCAAGATCGCCCGAGCAG
>CAZKJC010000166.1:0-6105 GCA_964552995.1 uncultured Ruminococcus sp. | reverse complement strand
CTTTTACGGCTTGTTGCGAAAAATTTTGATGCGGGGGCGTTATGTTGATCTGTTTTTGCACCGCCTATATTCCACTTTCAATATGTCACTATTTCCCCACACAAAACCGCTTGAACACCTCGTTTATGACCTCGTCGCTCGCCTTGCGCCCCGAAAGCTCGTAAACCGCGTCGAGAGCGCGTTCGAGACTTACGCCCACTGCGTCGGGAGTAACACCCAGCTTTGCCGCCGCGCCCGCTTCGTGCAGCTCGTCCGACGCTCGGAAAACGCACGCTTTCTGCCGTTCGTTGGCGATAAAGCCCGCGTTGGCGCTGAATTGCGACAGATCCAGCCGCTCCATGACCGCGCGTCCGATGATCTCCGCGCTCTTTTCGTCCTTTGCGGAAAGCTCGATCACAGCCGCGCCCTTGTTGAGTAACGTCCTTACCTCGTCAATGCCGATCCTGCTCTCAAGATCGCTCTTGTTGACGACCGCGATAACCTTCTTGTTCTCCAGCAGCGAAAACAGTCGCCTGTCCTCGTCGGACAATTCGCGGGAGCCGTCGAACACTGCCAGCACGATATCCGCGTTCTTCAGCTTTTCGAGCATAAGCTCCACGCCTATCCTCTCGACCTCATCATCGGTCTCGCGGATACCCGCGCAGTCGGACAGCAGCAGCACCGCACCGCCGATATTCACGGTCTCCTCGACGATATCACGGGTAGTTCCCTCAATGTCGCTGACAATACTCCTGCGGCTGCCCGCAAGCAGATTCATTATCGTGGATTTTCCCGCGTTCGGCTTGCCGACTATCGCACAGGAGATACCGTCGCGGAGCATTCGCCCCCTGTCGTAGCCCGCCAGCAGATCGTCGGTCTCCGCCTCCGCGGCGGCAATCTTTTCAACGAGCCACTCTTGTGTGACAACGGGCGTATCGTCGTCGGGGTAATCTATCCATGCCGAGATCTGCGACAGTATCTCCAAGATCATCTCGGAGATACCGTCGCAGCGGCGGTAGAGCGCGCCCTCGCGCTGATCGTTTGAAGCCGCCAGTATCTGCTCCCCCTGCGCCGATATTATATCAGCCACCGCCTCCGCCTGGGTAAGCGACATTTTCCCGTTCAGCAGCGCGCGCTTGGTGAATTCCCCCGCCGCCGCGGGCTCCGCTCCCGCCTTTATACAAGCCGTAAGCACCCTGCGCGTGACGTATATCCCCCCGTGGCAGGATATCTCCGCTATGTCCTCCCCCGTATAGCTATGGGGAGCGCGGAACATCAGTATCACTCCGTCGTCCAACCGCTCGTCACCGTCATATATTTTGCCGTATGCCGCGCGGTAGCCCTCCAGCTCCGAGGGCAGCCGTCCCGAAACGGGTCTGAAAACCTTATTTGCGATCTCCCGCGCTCTGTCGCCCGAGATACGAATTACGGAAATACCTCCCACCGCGGCGGGGGTAGCTATTGCACAAACGGTTGACATAAGAGCCTCCTAATTTTTTTGTTGACAAGGAGCTGTAATACGGTTAAATTATGTTGACGAGAAGCAAATTATTTAAATTTGAATTTTCCGCACTGCTGCGTTTTCCGCTACGCGGAAAACTGCGCTAGCTCGCTGTGAAAGCTCCACTCCGCTTCGCTCCGTTACGCTTCCACATCGGCTTGCGGAAAATTCCTGCGTGGGCGTTATGTTGCTCTTTTCGGGCGTTACTTTCCTGCACAGTTGAAACGCTCCGATCACTTTTTCCCGAACAGCGACTTGAAAAATCCCTTTTTCTCCGCCTTATCCTGCTCCTTGTCGGGCTGCTCCGCATTTTCCTCGGGCTCGTCCGAGAATACCGACAGCAGTATAGGCTTAGCCTTGAATTCCTCTCCCATATCGTTAAGAAGATAGGTGTAGGTCTTGGTAGGCATCGCGATCTTGTATTCCGACAGCTCGGAGCATTTCAGGACTTCTCCCAGCTTTTCCGCCATTCTGTCGGGTATCTCCGCCGCCGCGTTCCGATAATACTCCTCACAGGCTATATTATACTCCTCCGCGGGATTTCTGCCCGCTATCTGCGTAAGATGGATACCCTCGCGCAGATACGCCGTGTAATCCAGATAATCGCACCAGAACTCATTCAGCAGCGCCGCCAGCACCCTGTTCTGAAGCTCCTGAACCGCCCGTTCGCCGAATTTCTCCGCCGCCCGCTCATAATCCTCGGGAGCGTTCTGCTGCCACATCTCGCTGTTGTAGCTGCCGTCAAGCAGCGCTCTTCTCCGCCCAAACGTGACCTCGCGGTGCTTTTCGCCTATCATGGTGTATTTCATCAGATTCGCCCGCTCATCATAGGAGTTGCCCTCGGATATGCGCTGGACGCGCTCCGCTTCCTTTAAAAGAGCCTTGTCCTCGATCCGCCCGCTCACCTTTTCGGCGGGATAATGCCGCCCCGAGACCAGCGATTTAAGGTCAAGCCTTGTCATTATCTCATCGTCCAGAGCCGCGAAAAATCTGCTTTCGCCCACGTCGCCCTGACGTCCCGCGCGCCCGCGGAGCTGCTTGGTTATCCGCGAGCTCTCCCTCATCGAGGTAGCCAGCACCAGCAGACCGCCCGCCGCGGTCACGAAATCCTTTTCGCGGCAGTCCTCGCCGCCGAGCTTTATATCCACGCCGCGCCCCGCCATGTTTGTCGAGATAGTCACCGCGCCCTTTTCGCCCGCGCGGGCGATTATCCCCGCTTCCTCGGTATCGTTCTTGGCGTTGAGCACAGCGCACTCTATCCCCTTGCCGCTAAGCTCCGCCGCAAGGCTCTCGCTTTCCCCTATGCTCTCGGTACCCACCAGCACGGGGCGCCGAGCCGCCGCCGCTTCGGAGATCGCCGCTACTATCGCTTTCCGCTTCTCCTTGCCGTCATAATACAGCTCGAGCGGTCTGTCCTCTCTCCGACAGGGCATATGCGTCGGTATCACCTCGATATCCAGCGCGTACAGCTTGGAGAACTCCTCCGCCGCGGACTCCGCCGTGCCGGTCATTCCCGCGATCTTCGGGTAAAGCCGCGCGAAATATTGCAGCGCGATATTCCCCATTATTCTCCCGCGCGAAGTGATCTTAAGCCCGTGCTTCGCCTCCGCCGCCGCCTGAAGCTCCCCGGGGAACACGCGCCCCTCCGCCGTCCTGCCCGTAAACTCGTCTATAAGCAGTATCCGCCCGTCCCTTACAATGTAATCCTTGTCCTCTTTGAGGATAAACTTCGCCTTAAGACAGGCGCAGATCTTCGCCAGCAGCGGCGCGCCGTCTTCGGCATACATATCCTGCCCGAAAATATCCTCCGCCTTGTCCGCTCCCGCGTCGGTAAGATATACGTTGCGGCTCTCCTCGTCATAGTCGAAATCGCTCTCGTCAAAGCCCTCGATTTTTTTGTAGACCTCCGCCGTGCTGCCGTCGTCGTTTACGGCGATATCTCCCGCGATGACCAGCGGGATACGGGCTTCGTCGATAAGAATGCTGTCCGCCTCGTCCACTATCGCCATATTGAGCCGCTCGGGGAATACCATCTCCGCCGTATCAAAGCAAACGAAATCCCGAAGATAATCGAAACCCGCTTCCTTTGCCGTGATATACAGCACCTGCTTTTTGTAAAGCTCGCCGCGGAGAGCGCGCTCGGTCTTTTCGGTAATATACCCCACGGAAACGCCCATCTCGTCGTATATCGGCTTCATCCATTCGCAGTCGCGCCGCGCAAGATAATCGTTGAACGTCAGGATATGCACCCTGCCGCCGTTCAGAGCCTCGCGGCAGGCGGCGAAAACCGCGCAGAGCGTTTTCCCCTCGCCGGTCTGCATCTGAACCAGCCGTCCATCCGACAGCGAGAGCGCGGCGGCGAGCTGCTCGTCAAAGGGAGTTATGCTCAGCGTTTTTTTCGTCGCGTTATAGCACCGCGCGAAAATCTCCTCCGCCGAGTTCCCCGAACACTCACCGCTCTCCGCGAGTGACTTTATCTTCTCAATATTACGATTCATTTTTGCTCCCGATCTCAAAAAAATTCCGGTACGATCAATGTCCGCTCCGATCTTACCTCTTACCCGTAACCTCTAAGGTATAACGATAAAGCTCATCGTAGCGGCATTCCAGCCACTTTGCCACCGTCCTTGTGGTCTGTCCCGAATGCGCCATCTCCGTCAGCCGCTCAAAGCTGACCCACTTTGCCGCGCAGACCTCCACGGTCTGGAGCTTCATTTTCTCCAGCGGAGCGTCCTTGTTGACCACATAAAAATCCCTGAGCATACTGTCGGTGGTGAGAGTCCATTCAAGGCGGATATCCTCGGTGCTTACCTTAAGACCGGTTTCCTCGTAAAGCTCCCGAACCGCCGCCTGCCGGCTGGTCTCGCCCGAAACGGCGCAGCCGCCCGAGCACTCCCATCGACCCCCGCTTGTTTTTTCGGGAACGCGCTGGGTAAGCAGTATCTCGCCGCTGCTGTTGACGGTCATTATCTGCACCACGATATGATACTCCCCCCGCGGGATAGGCTCTCCGCGCCGTATTCTCCTGCCGAGCGGCTGCCTGTCGGCAGTGTACAGATCAAAATATTCCGTTGTCCCCATCACGCTTGCTACACCCTTAACACCCGTCATACCTTGCCGATCCCCGCCGCGCTCTGTGAAAGATTCTTTTTGATAAGCTCGCAGCGCTGCTTTACGCAGTCCGCCGAGCGGAGCGGATCGGAGGGCGTGTTGAACGTGTAGTCCATCAGCTTCTCTATCGTGGTCGAAGCAACGTGCAGTCTGGTGTCCGAGGAAGCGTAGTAGATATATACATCTCCGTTCTCCCGTACTATCGCGCCGTTCGTGAATACAACGTTTGAAACGTCGCCCACGCGCTCAACGCCCTGCGGCGCGATAAACAGCCCCGAGGGACTTGCTATGAGCTTTGAGGGATCGTTGAGATCGGTCGCGAAAACATAGATCACATACCGCAGCCCCGCCGCTGTGTTGCGCACGCCGTGAGCGATGTGTATCCAGCCCTTGGGCGTTTTTATCGGAACAGCGCCCGCTCCGTTTTTCACCTCGGTTATGGTGTGATAGAGCCTGGGGCTGATGACCTTTTCCTCGGTGCAGAGCACGGGGTTGGTGATATCCTCGCACAGCGCGAAGCATACTCCGCCGCCCGAGCCGGTGGAAATGAAATCGTCCTGCGGTCGGGTGTAGAACGCGTACTTCCCGTCAACAAATTCGGGGTGAAGCACCACGTTGCGCTGCTGGGGAGATTTTGAAATGAGATTCGGCAGCCGCTCCCATGTTGTAAGGTCTTTTGTGCGGACTATACCCGCCTGAGCGGTCGCCGCGGAGAGATCATTGACAGACTTGTCCCTGCTTTCGGAGCAGAACACACCGTATATCCAGCCGTCCTCATGCTGAGTGAGCCGCATATCGTAGACGTTGGTCTCCTCGGGGCAGGTGTCGGGAAGTATCACGGGGTAGTCCCTGAAGCGGAAGCCCTCGGTAGGCTTGTCGCTTTCGGCAACGGCGAAAAAGGATTTTCTGTCCGCGCCCTCAACTCTTGCCACAAGGCAGTATTTTCCGTTGAGATAGACCGCGCCCGAATTCATGACCGCGTTTACGCCGAGCCTTTCCATAAGATCGGGGTTGTCGTCATATGACAGGTCGTAGCGCCAGATAATGGGAGCGTGCTCCGCAGTGAGCACGGGGTTTTCGTAACGGTCGTAAATACCGTTGTAAAAGGAGGTTTTGGGGTTGGGCTTTCTGATGAGAGTTTCCTCCGCTCTTATCATTTCCGCCAGTTTTTCGTCAAATTCTTTTTTTGTCAGCATAGTTTTTCCTTTCCGGTAAATCCGCTTTTTGTCAATGGTCGGATTTATTAAATCGTTTTGCTATTATTATAACACATATTAAAAAATATTTCAAGGTTGACAGCAAGGATTTTAAGAGTTATGATAAAAAAGAGGGGATTCGCGAGAATTTTATACTGTTGCAAATGATAATTTATGCCGGCACGCTTATTTTGTTAGATTTGCAATGTGGTTCTCCTTTTAATTTGTTAAAGTTGAATTTCTATGTTTATCCGCTCTGTTATTATGCGAAAGCGGAGCTTTCACGCGCTCGAGTCGGGGCTGACACCTTCGGGGGAG
>CAZKJC010000165.1:0-6107 GCA_964552995.1 uncultured Ruminococcus sp. | reverse complement strand
GCTTGATATCCGCAAGCTCTATCATGCAGGGCATAAGGTCGCTCTCATCGTTGAGCTCCAGCCCCGTTTCCTCGCCAAGTATTTTGTAAAACAGCTCCCCGCGCAGAACGATGTCTATAACGCCCGAGCCCGTTCCCAGATCAAGCTCCTCCATAAACGCCCTTGAAACGTGCTCGCATTCCGAGACCTTCTCCGCGGCGGCTTTTATGTCGGTGATACCGTGTATATCCGCGGCGGCCTCCTTCAGGCTCGCGAAAACCGCCTTTTTGAGCCAGTGCTCCTTGTTGAGCGCGGTTATCCATTTCGGCATTTTCACCTTGACCTCGCACACGGGGAATTTCAGCAGGACCTCGCCCAGTATCTCCTTTATCTTCGCCTCGTCGATATCAATGCAGTTTACCGGCATTACCGTCGCGCCGTACCTCTCGGACATTTCCGCGGCGAGCGCTCTGCTCTCCGCGCTGTCGGGATTCTGACAGTTCAGCAGCACCACAAAGGGCTTGTTGATCTCGTTAAGCTCCGCGATGATACGCTCCTCAGCCGCCTGATACTCCTCGCGGGGAATATCGGTAATGCTGCCGTCGGTGGTGACAACTATGCCGATGGTGGAGTGCTCCGTGATGACCTTGCGCGTTCCCACCTCCGCCGCCATATTAAAGGGTATCTCCTCGTCGAACCAAGGCGTCATCACCATTCTAGGGGCTTCGTTTTCGATATAGCCGATAGCGCTGGGGACGATATACCCCACGCAGTCTATCAGCCGAACGTTCATTTTCGCGCCCTCCTCAAGCTCCACGCTGACCGCCTCCTCGGGAACGAATTTCGGCTCGGTGGTCATAATGGTCTTGCCCGCGGAGGATTGAGGCAGCTCGTCGTTGGCTCTGCCGCGGCGGAACTCATCGGGGATATTGGGTATAACGAGCGTATTCATAAACCGGCTTATAAAGGTGGATTTCCCCGAACGGACGGGACCCACTATGCCGAGATAGATATTGCCCTCCGTCCGCCGCGCAATATCGGTGTAAATTGAGTTGTTCATAAACAGATATCTCCTTTTATTCAAACAGTAGGAATGAGAACCATGCCCGAAAGGGGAGCCTTCTCGTCCTCTATCTCGTTTTCGCGCATAATAGCCTCAACGGTGGTGTTGTAGCGCTTGGCGACGCTCCAGCAGTCCAGGCTTCCGCAGGAATAATATATCCTCAGCGCGTATTCGTCCGATCTCTCCTTGGGTCTGTCCTCATAAACGGTCACCGCGCTGATGGCTTCAACGGGCGTTATGTTGCGGAGATTTCCGTTAAGCTCTATCTGAGCGGTAAGGTCGAGAGAGCCGTCCGGACGAATTGAAAATCCCGTATCGGTCACGACCGCGCCGAAATCCACCACAGTGTCGTTGGTGAGGTCGGCGGCGGGCACTGTCTGCTCAAAGGACTCCTGCTTTTCGATAAAATAGGGGGAGTTATCGGCGGTCATACCCACAGCCTGCCAGCATATCTGCCCCGAAAGCAAAAGCTCCCTGTCGGAATTTACGCGGCAGATAAGATTCCCCAGCTCGCTGCGGCAGTCCCATACCGAGCGCACCTCGCCGCTGTCGCAGGAAAGCGAGGAGCGCAGCGAGAGCTGCTGCGAGAGCACGCGGGGATTCTCGCCGATCTTCAGCAGCGAGGTCACGAAATCGCTCTCGAAGCGCGTGGAATACATATCGGTAGGTATAACGATCTTCTCCTCTTTCTGCGCGCGTATCCTGCACATGACCAGCATATCGCAGGAAATTATCCCACCCTCCGTTTTGGGAACGAGCTCCAGGTTCATTATCGTAAGCTCGGGCAGGCAGAGATGGGAATCGGTAATACCGTTCACATCGAGAATAACGCTCACGGGGATATCCGCCGACATTCTTTCCATATCGGTGCAGCCGCTGTTTTCGGGATCGTGAACTCCGTAAAGAGCGTTCAGAGTGACAGTTCCCTTGACCACCGCCTTGTCCGCGATAACGCGCAGATCGGTTATTTTAGCCACCGCGTCGCTTTGCAGTATAAAGCCGATACCCGAAGCGCCTGTTTCTATCTCCTCGCGGACGGTTATCTGCTTTTCGGCGGTGAGAGTCTCGCCGCAGCAGGTGATCTCCGATGTGCGTATCTGGATATCATCGGGGAGCGCGGGCAGCTCGTACCGCACGGGGGCGACCGCCTTTATCTTGCAGCTTACCGCCCCGCGCACGTCAATGCGCCTGCTGCTTACGGCGCGGCAGTTGCAGTAATCCGATCTGAGCGCCAGCGACACCGTAGGCGCGGCGGTAGGGAGCTTTCTCCCCATATCCACGGTTTTGGAGTAGGTGTAGCGCTGATCCACGCAGTGCACCGCGGAGCTGCCCTCCGCGAGGTACAGCACCTTTATGTAGACCACTCCGTCCAGCGTCAGCTTGGAGTCGCCGGAAGCGCTGTAGGAGATGATACGCGGGGTCAGCGTGCATTTGAGAATTTTGAATATCTCAGGATAATAATCCGGCAGAACATAGTCAAGCTCCACGCCCTGCTCGGTCTGTCCGTCGAAAACCACCTCGTCGGTGAAAATAACGTTTTCGGGCGGCGATTGTATGATGTTTTCCATGTAAATATCCTCCTTGGGGTTTTATTGCCCTGCGGCTTTAATTCTTTTTCAAGGACAATATATGCTTGTATAGAGGCAAGTATGATTATTTTTGCTTATTTTTTCGGACAAAAATAAATGCGCTATGGTTTTCTATTGACAATGTAACGGCTTTGATGTATAATTATTACTAAGATAAATCGGAATTTGAGAGGATATATGTATTATGCAAAAATACTTTAGCAGACCTGTAAAGTTAACATCAGGCATTCTTTTGGTATGTGTAGTGTTTATTGTTTTTCTCTATGTGAATAACGATATTGGAATTCAAAAATCCCAATTTGAATCTGATATTCGTTCATCTCAAAATATTGAATCGGATTGGATCGTTGACGGGAACGTGTCCGACACAATAGCTGCGTTTATTTCATATCCGCGGGATATGAGCGACCACACATTTTCTGTCTATGTAAATCGCCCCGGACTTTCTTTTGGGTACTTTTTCCGCGGAGGCGGAAGTCTATCGGGTGCCGAGAACAGTATTGCGGAATACACAGTGGAGGGATATAAAGAGCGTGCGTTTATTTCCATGAACAAACAACAAGTGAAACGTCTGGAAATAGATGATGGTAACTCAATTCAAGTGGTTGATATTGATAGCAGCAAGCCTTTTTCCATTGTCTTACCTGTAAATGCAGGTAACATTACTTTTTATGATGTTAACGAAAATACCGTGGAATTTTTTGAGCAGCCGCTTTGACAAATTCTGATCTATGCGGGTAATCCAATATTAACAATGATCCCCGAAGCAGTTATCACTGGCTGCTTCGGGGATCAAAATTTCAATTCCCCTGTTCCCAAAATATTTCACACAAAATTCACATTCAAACTACCGTAATAGTGTTGACAAATCCAATAGCCTGTGATATAATACGATCATAGACTATTGCAATAGTTTGAGAAAGGAGTCGGTAATATGGCAGTCAAGCTTTTTGACTCGGAGCTTAAAGTCATGGACATTTTGTGGAGGGAGGGTGATATGACCGCAAAGCAGATCTCCGACAAATTAAAGGAGGAGATCGGCTGGAATATGAACACAACTTACACCGTCATCAAGAAGTGCATAGCGAAAGAGGCTATTCTGCGCACCGAGCCGAACTTTATGTGCCACGCTCTGGTATCTAAGGAAGAGGCTCAGGAAGCGGAGACCGACGAGCTTATCGGAAAATTATACGACGGCTCTGTCGATAAGCTTTTTGCCGCGCTTCTTGGAAGAAAGAAGCTATCCGCTGAACAGATAGAGGAGCTTAAACAGCTTGTTGAAAAAATGGGAGAATCGGCAAAATGAGTCTGATACAAATGAGCATTCAGGGAGCGGTAATGATTGCGGTCATTTTGATCGTTCGCGCGCTTGCGCTTAACAGGCTGCCCAAAATGACATTCCACGTTTTATGGTGGATAGTATTGGCGCGGCTGCTTATACCTTATTCACTGCCCTGCGAATTGAGCGTGTACTCAATGCTTGCTCCCCACGATCAAGCGCCCGAAGCGGCGGGAACGGGTATCGCGCCTATTGTGCATAATATCATTCCCGCGAATACGGACATAACGGCTTCTCCCGAGCTGATCTCATCGGGAACCGCACCGTTCATCGGCCCCGAAACCATTGTCTGGATGATCGGTATGCTGGTAACAGGGGGATATTTTGCGGTTTCGTATTTCGTTTATCGAAAAAGGTTTGCCGAAAGCCTGCCCGTTGAAAATGATTTTCTGAGGGATTGGCTTGAGGAACATCGAATTTTACGTCCGCTCTCGATCCGCGTCTATGACCGGATATCCTCGCCCCTGACCTACGGTTTTTTCCGACCCGTTATACTAATGCCAAAGGAAACCGATCTGAGCGATACGAACGTTCTTAAATATGTGCTGACCCACGAATATGTGCATATCAGACGATTTGACGCGGTTTTTAAATTGCTGCTCACCGTCGCGCTGTGCGTTCATTGGTTTGACCCGATGGTGTGGGTGATGTATGTTATCGCCAACAGGGATATCGAGCTGTCCTGCGACGAAAAGGTCGTCCGTATGCTTGGCGGCGGGAGATCATCTTACGCTATGGCTCTTATCCAAATGGAAGAACAGAAGATCGGCTTATATCCGTTCAGCAGCAGCTTCAGCAGAAATGCTCTCAAAGAAAGGATAACCGCAATTATGAAATTCACAAAAATTACTCCGATAGCGGCAATAGCCGCGACTTTTCTGGTAGTCGGTACAACTGTGGCGTTTGCCACAAATACCGCTCCCGATACTGCAAACCATACGTTATATTCGGGCAGCGCGTCAAGCGACAGGACGCTCCCGTCTGATAAGACCGTTTCCACTAATACATCAGCCTCATATGAAAAGCTGATTGCGTACAAGACCGAGGACTATGGACAGCAAAGCATAGCCGATTTTCACTCGACACTTGCTTCAACACCCGATGAACTGACAGAGTTACTTGCCGCAGTAGCTGATGTGTCAAGCACCATATCCTATGATGACGAAAATTATGATTTTTTCGCCACGACAATAAGTTTTTCGTCCCAAGAATTATATTGTGAGCATATGGGAGAAGAATTTTCATTTAATATGCCGCTCTCCAAAAAAAGCAGACTATGCAGCTATTTGGACGAAGATGGAGAACCGGTATATGATTTTTACTGTTTCGTTGAGTCTAATGTCGCTTACTCCATCAATAACCCAAAACTGGTATCTGTGGCAGAGCGAGATAAGGCATTGCTGACATTCAAAGAAGAAATGCAAAATTACTTGAATGATCTAAGCGAAGCAGAAGTTGCGGGCGACCATATCCAAGAAATGCTCCTAGACAAATCTGCTGAAATTGCAAATAGCTTATCCACTGAAAATATGATATTATCGCCTTGCGAAATCTATATGCTTGATGTCATCGGCGAAGCAGAAGAAAGCAAGTAATAAATACCTCATAACACCGTAGTATATGCAAAACGCGGAAGGTGATCCTTCCGCGTTTTATTTTGTATATATCCATCCTATGTCTGTAACGATTTGGAAAACTTCTACATCGCTACCTCACTAAATCGGGCGGCTTCAATTTACTTATTCTCAGCTTCTCTAATCTTCCTGAAATTCCAGGCGTCTCTGCACATATCCTCAATGCCGAGCTCCGCTTTCCAGCCGAGCTCCTTTTCCGCGAGCGAGGGGTCGGAATAAGTAGTCGCCGCGTCGCCGGGACGGCGCGGACCTATTGTGTAACCGAGATCGATACCGTTGACTTTCTGGAACGCTTCGAGTATCTCGATAACGGAGTAGCCGTTGCCCGTTCCGAGGTTGTACGCGGGGCAGCCGCCGTCCATAGTGCGAGCCTTTCTGACCGCCGCCACATGACCCTTAGCGAGGTCAACGACGTGGATATAATCTCTCACGCAGCTTCCGTCGGGAGTGGGATAATCGTTGCCCGCCACCTGTAGCACCTCGCGCTTTCCCGCCGACTTGTC
>CAZKJC010000164.1:4168-6121 GCA_964552995.1 uncultured Ruminococcus sp. | reverse complement strand
ATATAAAATCAAGTTTATTTCGGGCGAGTATGAATATAGCTGTGATGTTGACGCCGGCTCGGGAGATATCGTTAAATTTGACAAACAGTCAAGGCACTAAGGCAGCATTCTAAGAAATAATTATTCCCGGACAGCGAGGTTCTGTTCGGGATTTTTGTCTCCATGTATGATAGAACCGGCTTTGTTTTTCCATTCCTTTATTCGGTTGTTTGCTGATTTTTTAAGCGCATATCAGGTTGTAAGTAGTTTTGGCTAACAATTTTTGAGGGATGGATTTCAAAAATCAAGTTGAACGGCTCGCCGCTTCAACTAACGAAAATATACGTATATTTTCTATGGCTTGCTAATATTGCCTAAACGCTATAAATACGTATTCCGAATTTTCGGGTTTTGCCTCTCGGATTGGTTACCCTAGACTAACTCTCGATTTGAAATTTTCCTCGGAAGTGCCGACCCCTCCGATTTTTGATTGCGAACTTGCAAGCAAAAGATTGGTTACCCTAACTCATTCTACATAACAATCTTGCTGTCATTGATCAGTTTTTCAATGACAGCATTTTTATATTCTACAAGTATCTCCCAGCATTTTAATGGGTATTTTATTTTCGCGCACCAGACTCTCTTAAAAATTTCAAAGAGGATCTTCCAAAAAAACTTTTCATATTTCTAAAATTGGCTGCCTATGACTAACTTGCAATACTGTTCCCACGCACCAAGTTTGATCCCTTAGAAAAATTTCTGCTTAACTTCTCCTAAAAAAACGAGGGGGTGTGGGCTAGCTCAACAAGTTCCCAAAATTGAAATGGGCTGCTCTTTGAATTTTGATGGATTAACAAGCCATAGAAAGTCCCGTATACTTTGGGACCTTCTTCCAATCCGAGAGCAGACCCCCTCGAAAAATTTCAGACCTGCTAATAAAAGTCAACCCCCTAAAATGAAAAAATTTAAGATTTTTTAAAATAATTATTATCTAAAAACGGGTATAGCAAAGGCGACCGCCGATGAAGATTTTTCGGCAATCAGATAATTACAAATTTGCGAATCAAACCGCCAAGATCTCGTTCGCGCGGGCGTAATAAATACGCAGTAACTTGTTTGCGGCAGCGGTCATTATTTTTTTCATTTTGACCTACATAATGATATTTTTTATGATATTTATATGCCGCGGCACCGGTTTCGGTATCTATCGTCAATATGCTCTTTCAAATTTAATTATGTAATACGCAATGCCGATCGCGTCCGCCAGGAGCCAGCCGATGGGAACATACCACCATAATTTATTATAGCACTTTTTTCGGTATTTTGCAAGCTTCATTAAAGCACTTGGAGGTACGGACAAAAGCGCAGAATATGATATAATAAGAAAGGAGTGCAGCAACAATAAGCGAGGACAAAAATGTCCGAAATGCAGTAAAATAGAAAACTAAGTTAAAGCCGGAAAAATCGCTCGGGGACACAGCTCTGCAAACGTAAGGGGCGGTATTTGTGAGTTGTTGCCTTAACTTGACTTTTGGAAAAATTTATGGTAAAATTATAGTAGGAATTTTAATATATCAATGATAAAATTATGAAAGGAGCTCCGCATGAAAATCGCCATCTATTCCAGAAAATCCAAGTTCACCGGCAAGGGCGAAAGCATAGAGAACCAGATAACGCTGTGCCGCGAATACATAGAACGAAACATTCCCGAAGCGAAGGACGGAGAGATTTTCGTGTACGAGGACGAGGGCTTTTCGGCGAAGAACCTCGACCGTCCGCAGTTCCGCCTGATGATGCAGAGAGCCAGAAAAGAGCCATTTGATTATATCGTGGTGTACCGCCTTGACCGTATCAGCCGCAACGTCGGTGATTTTGCGGGACTTATTGAAGAACTGAACGAAATGCACACCGCATTTATCTGCATTAAGGAGCAGTTTGACACCTCAACCCCCATGGGCAGAGCCATGATGAACA
>CAZKJC010000164.1:0-4158 GCA_964552995.1 uncultured Ruminococcus sp. | reverse complement strand
TGATACTTCTCGCGAGAACGGGACGCTGGCTCGGCGGAGATACGCCGCTAGGATACACGGGCGAGAAAACCGAAATAACCGATGATGAGGGAAAAAAGCGTTCGGCGTTCAAATTAAAGCAGATACCCTCCGAGGTGAAAACCGTAAAGCTGATATACGAGAAATTTCTTGAGCTGCGTTCGCTTACAAAAACGGCGGCATGGCTTATTCAGCATGATATAAAAACGCGCGAGGGCTCGGAATTCAGAATGAGAGCGGTAAAGGATATATTGAAAAATCCCGTTTACTGCATTGCGGATAACGCGGTCTATGATTATTTCAAGGAGCTTGGCAGCAGCGTGTGCTTTGAGCTTTCCGAGACCGACGGAAAGCGGGGGATAATGCCGTTCCGCAGAAGCGCCCAGAGCGGAAAGCAGCAGCACCGTACCTCTCCTGATGAATGGATAATAGCTCTCGGCAAGCACACGGGAATAATCCCGTCGGATACCTGGCTGAAAGCGCAGTCGCTTATCGGCGAGAACGCGTCCAAGACCTTTTACCGCCCCGTGCGCAATCAGGTGAGCATTTTCTCGGGGCTCGTCCGCTGCGCGAATTGCGGAAGTATAATGCGCCCGCGCGTGAACTCCAACAAGCGGCTTGATCCCGACGGCACGCAGACATTCAGCTATATGTGCGAGTTTAAGGAGCGTTCCCATAAATCAAAATGCGCAATGAAAAACGTCAACGGAAATGTTCTCGATAAGCTGGTTTGCGACGAGCTTTTAAAATTCAATCAGCCGAAATCTACGGTGGGAAGACAGCTCGATACCCTCATAAAACAGTCCAACAGGGAGACCGAGGATAATTCGGCAAGACTGGCGGAGCTGAAAAAGCAGACCGATGAAAAGCGCAGAATGATCTCAAATCTGATGGACGCTCTCGCGAGATCGGAGGACGGCTCCGCAATGCTTTCCTATACCACCAAAGAGGTGGAGCGGCTTGATAACGAGATAAAAGCGCTGGAAAACGAGATCGCCGAGCTTAGCTTTCTCGGCGAGGAAAATCTGGAGCGGCAAAGACAGGTTGACGCGATCGTTAAATCGATCGAGCGTTTCAAGGATGTATTCGATACGCTGACCGTGGTTGAAAAGCGCGATTACATGCACCGAATAATTGACCGTATAGAGTGGGACGGGGAGAACGCCCATATTTTTATCAAGCGCGCAGACGATCAAACATAGGCTTTCGGCGGGCAGTACGGAAAGCGGAACGGCGTTTCCGCAGGTGTGTAATAGCATTATCAATACATTTGGAAGCATAAGTGCTGAAATGATTACCCTTAAGATAATCAAAGGTTTCGGCGGCGCGGATAAGACCTATTGTCCCGATGGAGATAAGGTCGTCCTGGTCGCGGGCGTCGGGGTAGTTTTTCTTGACGATATAGGCGACAAGGCGCAGATTGTGGACTATCAGCTTATCGCGGGCGGAGTTGTCGCCCTCGGCGATCCTGCGGATACATTCCGCCTCGTCCTTTGCGGAAAGCTGTTTCGGGAATTGATTTCTCCCCTCAAAATGCAGCCCGAAAACCAGAAAGTGCTGCATGGCGAATTTAACGAGCAGGGTAAACATAACAAGTCCTCCTATACATTACGGCAAACCGTTTTTTGCAAATAAAATAAACCTTCAAAGGCATGGCTGACCCTTGAAAGTCTGCTACATTATATTATTGCATTTTACTTGTACAAAATATCTTGTCCAAGGCGGTTTTTTGTAAGGTATAAAATGTTGACAATACGGTTGTAAAATGCTATAATGAAAAAGTGATGTGCTTGAGAGGAGAGGGAAATGAGGATAAACTACTGTATGCAGTGCGGTGGGGCGCTTGTCAATAAGGTTATTGGCGATGAGGGAGAGCAGAGATATTGTCCGGAATGCGGGAAGTTTTATTTTGACAATCCTGCCTGCTGCGTGCTTACGGCGATTATAAATGAACGCGGCGAAGTATTGCTGCTGAAACAGAATTACATTTCGGAAAAATACGTTCTTTGTTCGGGATATATGAAAAAGGGAGATACCCCCGAGTCGGCGGTCGCACGCGAGGTTTTTGAGGAAACAGGACAGAGCGTTCTGTCCTGCGAATATATCGGCGGATATTATTTCGAGCCAAAAAATCTGTTTATGCTGGGATTTATAGCTAATGTTCGCGCGGGAGATTTCGGGCGCTCCAACGAGGTAGACGGGCTTATGTGGACTGACTTGCGCAGCGCCGCAAAACTGGTTGAGCGTGAAAATAATCTATCCGGAATCCACCTTGACAATTGCATGGATTTTTTAAAGAGCAATGAGCTATTACATAAGGAGTAGAAAATGTTTGAAGAAATAAATTTTCGTAAAGATGTTGATAAATATATGTCGGAGCTTCGTGCGTGGCTTGCCGAGACCGCGGACACTCCCGGGGAGGAGATGTCGGATTTTTTCGCGGCAAGGCTGGACGGCTACGAGGAGCATATGTTTCCATGGCGTGAGGGTTACCGTATTCTCGCCGAAGCGCTGCCCGAGGAAATACGGACGCTGCTTGACCTGGGCTGCGGAACGGGTTTGGAGCTTGATGAGATATTCCCGCGTTTTCCCGATCTGTCGGTAACGGGAGTTGATATTTCGTCGGCAATGCTGAACCGTTTGCGGGAAAAGCATTCCGATAAGAATATGAAGCTGATCGAGGGGGATTATTTCGCGGTTGATTTTGGGAGTGATTTTGACTGCGCCGTGGCTTTCCAGACGCTGCACCATTTCGTGGCGGAAAGGAAATACGAGCTGTTCCGTAAGATATACGGCGCTCTGAAAGCGGGCGGCAGCTTTATTTACACAGATTACTTCGCCTGCTGCGATGATGAGGAGAAGCTGCTTTTCGGAGAGTATTCGCGGCGCTGCGGCAATCTTCCGGCGGGGCGTTACGTTCACTTTGACATTCCCCTGACCCTGCCGCATGAGGCGGAGCTTCTGCAAAGGGCGGGGTTCAAGGTGACAGCTCAAGGCGTTCCCAACGCGATAATGATAACGGCGATAAAATAAAATTTTCCCGCGGCTCTATGTCAGCCGTGGGAATTTTTATGCTCTCCGGAAAGCACTTTCGCTCTTTCTACAACCTGTCCCTTTTCAAATTCGCCCAGATCGCGGAATATTGAAATGAGCTCGCATTCCCGCGGGCTGAGAGAAGTATCCGCCCCGTTCTTTCCCGAGGATATACCCGCGATATAGTCGATGGACACGTTATAATATTTTGCGAGCTGCACCGCGATATTAAGCGGGAGCTCCCGTTCGCCGCGCTCGTACCTGCCGTATTGCGTGAGGTGCATTGAAAGCTCCTCCGCTACCTCAAACTGGTTTTTGTCGGAATCCTCCCGCAAGTCCCTTATTCTTTTATAGTAGCTCAATAATATCACCGTCCGGATATATTTTTTTATTTATTATAACAAAAAATACCGTTTGGTATTGACAAACTCTCCTTTTGGTGTTATAATATGACAAAATAACACCAAAAAGTGTGAAAAAGGAGAAGAAACTATGTTTTGTTCCAAATGCGGAAAGCAACTGAATGATGGTGAGATATTCTGCGGCAGCTGTGGCGCTACATCAAAGAAATCACCGTTAAGGCAGGCTTCGGCGGGCGTTCAAATGGATTTATCAAACGAAAAGACGGAAACCGAGCACACTCGAAAAACAAAAGGAATTGCGGTAATGGTGTCTTGTCCACTGTGGAATTTGTGATGTTGCTTGTTGCCGTAATTCCGGATCGGCGTTCTTAATTGTGAGGGACACGATGTACAATACGCTGAATTTTCCCTTACAGAACAACTGCAAAGACTGCGGAAAATACAGATAATTTTATCCCCGCCGAGCGCGGGGATTTTTTATATCCATATTGCAATTTCACCGGAAATATGTTACAATTATAAAAAACGACCTACGGAGGTAAGAAAATGTACAAGCCAAATGACAAAAGATACGAGAAGATGATCTACAACCGCTGCGGAAAGAGCGGTCTTAAGCTGTCCGCGGTATCGCTGGGGCTGTGGCAGAACTTCGGCTTCCAGGACAGCCTCGCGAATATGGAGAACATGGTGCACACCGCGTTCGACCTGGGGATAACCCATTTCGACCTGGCGAACAATTACGGGA
>CAZKJC010000163.1:0-6201 GCA_964552995.1 uncultured Ruminococcus sp. | reverse complement strand
GTGGCGGTGGTAAGTCCGGAGGCTGCCCCCGTGAAAAGGATAGTTCAGACGGCAAAGGACGGCGGGTCGGCGATCGACGCTACCTGCGGGCGCAAGACGCGTTCGGTCATCGTTTGCGACAGCGGTCATGTGATACTTTCCGCGCTTCAGCCCGACACGCTCGCCGGCAAGACGACGGAGGATTCTGAAAATGAGGGATAAGGGACTTCTTTTTGTGGTTTCCGCGCCGGCGGGCTGCGGTAAGGATACTATTCTGGAGAAGATGCTCAAAAGGACGGACAGCGCGGGTTATTCCGTGTCCGCTACCACGCGCGCCCCGCGCGATGGGGAGATCGACGGGGTGCATTACCGCTTTCTGACGCGGGAGCGCTTTGAGGAAATGATAAAAGAGGGCGCGGTGCTGGAATACACGGAGTACTGCGGGAATTATTACGGAACGCTTCGCGAAAGCGTGGACAGCCTGCTTGAGCAGGGCAAGGACGCGATACTTAAGATAGAGATAGTGGGCGCGATGAATATCAAAAAGCAGTTTCCCGACTGCTGCCTGGTGTTTATCCTGCCGCCCTCAATGGCGGAGCTGGAGCGCCGCCTGCGCAAAAGAGGGACCGAGACCGAGGAGAAGATCGTCGAGCGCCTGGCGCAAGCCCGCAACGAGCTCGAGGCGGCGGATAACTATGATTATCTGATCGTAAACGGCGAGCTGGACAAGGCGGTGGACGATATCATAGCGGTAATGCGGGCGGAAAAGCTGCGGCGCGGGAGAAACGCCGAGCTTGTCCAAAAGATCAAGGGTGAGGTTTGATGGAGGAGCTGACTTCGGGGCGGCTTATCGCGGAGGTCGCGGTGGAGAACACTCTGTACGCTTTCGATACGCTTTTCGGTTATGAGATACCCGAGCACCTCCGAGGCAGCGTTTCGGAGGGCGTAAGGGTGGTCGTGCCGTTCGGGCGCGGGAACAGGAAGCGGGTAGGACTGGTGTTTTCGGTGAAGCGGGGCAGCGCGGAGGGGCTTAAGCCCATACGCTGCGCGGTGGACGACGAACCGGTGGTCTCGCCGGAGCTTCTCGGGCTGTGCCGCTGGATAAGGGACAACACGTTCTGCACCTATTACGACGCGTTCCGCGCGATATTGCCGCCCGGGCTGGGGTACTCACTTAAAACGCGGTACAGCCTTACTCCCGATTTTTCGGGGGAGCTTTCCGAGGAGGAGAGCAGGCTCGCGGAGGTGCTGAGAGCGGCGGGCGACAGAGCCGCCTTTGACGCGGTGATCGCCGCGCAGCGGGAGCTGGACGGCGGGAAAGCTCTTAAGGCGCTTATTGAAAAGGGTGCGCTTTACGAGGACGATATTTTGTCAAGGCGCGTGGGGGATTCCACCGTGGCGATGATGCGCGCGGCGGATACTCCGCCGGAGGGAGTTAAGCTCACCCCCAAGCAGCGCGAGGTGCTGCGGTTCGTGCAGGAGTCCGAGAGCGCTTCGGTGAGAGAAGCCTGCTACGCCTGCACGGTGACCCCCGCGGTGGTAAAGCGGCTGACGGAAAAGGGCTTTCTGGAGCAGTACGAGAACGTGGTGTTCCGCACGGAAAGCGCGGAGGAAGCAAGCGAAAGCCCCGACGACATCACGCTTTCGCCTAAGCAGAGCGAGATATTTGACGGTCTTGCGGAGCTTATGGAGGACAGCGAGCCGAAATGCGCGCTGCTGCGCGGCGTTACGGGCAGCGGAAAGACATCGGTTTTCATAAAGCTGATAGCGCGGGCGCTGGCGAACGGGAAGAGCGCGATAATGCTCGTTCCCGAAATATCGCTCACCCCGCAGATGGTGGGGAGATTTCGGCGGCTTTTCGGCAGCGGGGTGGCGGTCATGCACAGCAGCCTTTCGCTTGGAGAGCGCGCTGACGAGTACCGCCGCATAAAAGAGGGCAAAGCCCGCATAGTTATCGGCACGCGCAGCGCGGTCTTTGCCCCCGTGAGCGATCTCGGGATAGTGGTGATCGACGAGGAGGGAGAGGGCACCTACAAGTCCGAAAGCGCTCCCCGATATCACGCGCGGGACGTCGCCAAGCAGCGCTGCTTTGCGCATAACGCGTTTCTGCTGCTCGCTTCGGCTACTCCGTCGCTGGAGAGCTGCTATTACGCCAAAAAGGGGCGTTACAGCCTGTTTGAGCTGGACGAGCGCTATAACGACGCGGTACTTCCCGAGGTATATATGGTGGATATGCGCGAGGAGGCTAAAAACGGCAACACGTCCTCTTTCAGCATGACGCTTATACAGGAGATACAAAGCAATCTGGACCGCGGGGAGCAGTCGATACTGCTGCTCAACAGGCGGGGGTATCACACCAGCGTGCGCTGCGCCTCCTGCGGCGCTCCCGCGGAGTGCCCCAACTGCTCGCTGCCGCTTACATATCATAAGGTGAACAACAGCCTGATATGTCACTGCTGCGGTTATCGGAAAAGAGCGGACAATGTGTGCCCTAAGTGCTCGGGGAAATTCTTCACAATGCTGGGAACGGGCACGCAGCGCATCGAGGGCGAGATATCAGAGATGTTCCCGAAAGCCCGCGTGCTGCGTATGGACGCGGACACGACGGCGACCAAGAACGCTTTTGAGCGCAAATTCAAGGCGTTTGCCGACGGCGAGTATGATATAATAGTGGGAACGCAGATGATAGCCAAGGGGCTGGATTTCCCGAATGTAACGCTTGTGGGAGTGCTCAAGACCGACAACAGCCTTTACGCAAGCGATTTCAGAGCCTATGAGCGCACCTTTTCGCTGATCACGCAGGTTGTGGGGAGATCGGGGCGCGGCGGCAAGCGCGGCAGGGCGCTTATACAGACCTTTTCGCCGGAGCATTATGTGCTGAATCTCGCCGCGAAGCAGGATTATCCCGACTTTTACGAGGAGGAGATACGCCTGCGGGAATCCATGCTGTACCCGCCATTTTGCGACGTGGTGGTGGTCGGTTTCTCCTCGCTTATGGACAAGGAGTGCGGAGAAGCGGCGCGGAAATTCGCGGTAATGCTGGCGGAGAACGCCAAGCCCTACGGCGAAAGGCTGCCGCTGAGGATACTCGGACCCGCTCCCAACGCGATAGGCAGGATCAACGGAAGATACCGCTATCGGCTGATGGTAAAATGTCGGAACTCAAAGGCGCTCAGGGGGCTTATCGAAGTCACTCTGAAGCAGGCGTATAACGACAGCGCTTTTCATAATGTGAGCTTTTACGCGGATATGAACGGCGGATTGGATTAATGGTAAAAATACAGCAACAAAAATCACACGCAGCCGAATTTCAAAAAGCGTCGCATTTGCCGAACGGCAAATGCTGACCGGTTCTCGCTAAGCACGCGCAGTGTAGTGGAGCGTAGCGGAACGAAACGGAGTGTGATTAGTGAGAATTTTGAAATTCCCATTTAAATCATTTAATCCTCGTCAACATAATTTAAAAGCATAATAGCCCGAATCAACATATATGGGCTGAAATCAAAATGATAAAAAACCGAAAGGAAAATATAAATGGCATTAAGGAAGATCGTAAAGTTCGGAGAGGACGTTCTCCGCAAGAAGTGCAGAGTGGTGACGGCGTTTGATGAGCGGCTGTGGACTTTGCTGGACGATATGAGGGAAACTCTCGCGACCCAGGAGGGCGCGGGGCTTGCCGCGCCGCAGGTGGGCGTGCTCAAGCGGGCGGTGATCATCGACGTGCGGGACAATCATGGGGTGATCGAGCTTGTGAATCCCGAGATCGTTTCGGCGGAGGGCAAACAGACGGGCGGCGAGGGCTGCCTTTCGGCTCCCAGGGAGTGGCGCGAGGTGGAGCGTCCCTTTCGCGTAACCGTAAAGGCGCAGGACAGGAACGGGAACGAGTTCACAATGACCGGAGAGGGCATGCTGGCACGGGCTTTTTGTCATGAGATAGATCATCTTGACGGAATATTGTTTATTGATAGGGTCAAGCCTGTTTAGGTTTAGACAACGCTTGCGACAGCGAAGCTGTCGAGCGTTGTTGCTAAACTGCATAATTTTTGTTTCGACGACAGTCGTCGTCGATTTTGCTCCGCAAAACCACAAAAATTACGCCTGTGTTCGGATAGCCAATTCATGCGAAAAATTATATTTGCCAAGAGCAACGTAAAGCGACCGCAGCAAAGCAACGCTCGCAAAGTTCAACATAACGCCCACGCAGGAATTTTTCCCGCAACAAGCTGTGGAAGCGCAGTGCAGCGAAGCGGAACGGAGCTTTCGCGGGGGGCGTAGATCAACATAATGTTTTCGCAGCAAAGCAACGCCCGCAAAGAGCAACATAACGCCCACGCAGGAAAATTTTATGCGAGAGCCTGCGGAAGCGTAACGGAGCGAAGCGGAGTGGAGCTTTCGCGGGCGGGTCGCGTAAAATTTTTTTGAGATAAGAGGATAAAATGGCACAGAGAGAAATATTGAAGTTCGGTGACAAGCGGCTCAGGGAGCATTGCGAGGAGGTCACAGAGTATAACGAGGAACTTTGGGAGCTTCTGGACGATATGCATGAAACTATGGCGGCGGCTGACGGTATAGGTCTTGCGGCGCCGCAGGTGGGAGTAGCCAAGAGGGTAGTGGTTATCGATCTGGGAGAGGATTCGGGGAAGATCGAGCTTATCAATCCCGTTATAACCGCTATGCGCGGAAAGCAGCTCGAGCCCGAGGGCTGCCTGTCCTACCCGAAGAAAAGGGGAGTGGTAAAGCGCCCCGCAAAGATAAAGGCGAAAGCGTTCAACCGTTACGGGAAGCTGATGGTATACAAGGCGGGCGGGCTGCTCGCGCGGGCGTTCTGCCATGAGATAGACCATCTGAACGGCATTTTGTATAAGGATAAGGTCATAGAATGGGTGGAGGATGAGGAGGACGAGGAAGAGCAATGAAAATAGTTTTTATGGGGACTCCTGTTTTCTCTCTGGAATGTCTGGAAAGTCTGATAGAGGCGGGACACGAGGTGGCTGCGGTATTCACACAGCCCGACAAGCCGCGCAACCGCGGCAAGCAGGTCATGATGACTCCGGTTAAGGAGTGCGCGCTTAAGCATGATATCCCCGTATATCAGCCGCTTTCGCTCCGCAAAGGCGAGGATGCGGAGCGCTCCCTTGCGGTTCTTAGGGATATAAAACCGGAATGCATAGTGGTGGTAGCCTATGGGCAGATACTGCCGAAAGAGGTGCTGGAGCTTCCGAAATACGGCTGCGTGAACGTTCACGCTTCGCTGCTGCCGAAATACCGCGGAGCGGCTCCCATTCAGCGCTGCATACAGTGCGGGGAAACGGAGTCGGGTGTTACCACCATGTATATGGCGGAGGGGCTGGACACGGGAGATATGATAATGAAGATGGAGGTCGAGATAACTCCCGAGATGACAGGCAGTCATCTGGGCGAGCTGCTCTCCACGGCGGGCGCGGAGCTTATCGTTGAAACGCTGGAGGCGATAGAGGACGGCACGGCGGAGCGCACTCCGCAGAGCGGGGAGACCTGCTACGCTTCTATGATAAGCAAGGAGGAGCTGAAGATAGACTTCACGCAACCCGCAAAGCAGGTGCATGATTTTATAAGGGCTATGGCGGATTCCCCCTGCGCTTATACGGTGATGGACGGAAAGCGGTTCAAGGTGTTCCGCGCGCAGATATCCAACGAGGAAACGAGCGCCGAGGCGGGTACGATCATTGACGCGGAGCGCTTCGGGGTAGCCTGCGGCGACGGCGGCACGGTGGAGCTTATCGAGATACAGCCCGAGGGCGGAAAGCGTATGGATCTTAACGCGTATCTCCGCGGGAAAAAGCTGGAAAAAGGTAAAAAACTGGGAAACTAAAAAATTAGAATGTAATTAAGTACAGCAACGTAACGCCCACGTAGCCGAGGAGCGCACGCATTGAGCAATATAACGCCCACGCAGGGGAATTTCAAAAAGGTCGAGTTTGCCGAATGGCAAACGATGACCGGTTCCCGCAATCGCTCGCAGGGAGCGAACGAAGTGAGCGACCGAGGAGCGCTTGCGGGAATTTTGAAATTCTTTTAAATCATTTGCTCCTCGTCAACATATATTAACAGCTCCTCGTCAACATAGCTTAAAAGCATAATAGCTACGACCTAAGACAAACGCCTTTTATACGGGTTGATATAAATTTTATCTTATTTCCGTTCATTCGACTGTGCATAAATAAAAATATTCACATTACTCTA
>CAZKJC010000162.1:0-6219 GCA_964552995.1 uncultured Ruminococcus sp. | reverse complement strand
ATCCGCCTCCCTTTAAACAACGAAAAAGCAAGATATTTTTTAACATATTTTTAACATGCGCATTTGCTTTACGGCAAATGCGCTTTTTTTATGTCAAAAAAAGCAGATATTTGACATATTACCCCTCACGCGCCCCACCGTCTCCAATCTTTGAAAAAATTCAACATATTTCAAGATTGGAGGATAACATAATGGTTATCAAATATAGTTTTTTGGACAATACGACTTCCGAAGTGGAGGTCGATGACGAACTCGGCAAGCACATTAAATACAGTGCGAAATACGCGCTGTCAGAACTGCTCGTCTGCGGAGAATGCGGAACGCATTACCGTCGTGTAACATGGACTGCAAAGGGCTTCAAGGAGATAAAGTGGCGCTGTATCAACCGAATCCAATACGGCAAGCGAAAGTGCCACGGCTCCCCTACCGTTGATGAACAGGCACTCCACAAGGCGATTGTGAGCGCAATAAACGAGTTCTGCGAGGTCAAGGACGATGTGACAAAGGTGCTCCGAGAAAGCATAACCGAGGTGCTTGACCCGAATCTCAACGGCAGCGTACAAGCGGCACAACAGCGTATCGACGAACTTGCCCACAACATAAATGAGCTGATAAAGCTTGCTACCGTACCCGAAACCGCTGCCACAGCTATGGCGGATATTGAGAAATTCAGTGAGGAAATGAAAACGCTGCGAGAGTTCATTGAAACCGAAAAAGCGAAACAGATGACGTCACAAAGAGGCTCCGATGAGCTCAATGCGGTGTTGGAACGCCTTGAAAATGAGGACTTCACCATGACCGAATACGATGATGTGGCGGTACGGCAGCCGATAGAAAAGGTCACGGTCGAGAGTAAGGACACCATAACAGTGACCTTTAAGGGCGGGTTTGAAGTAAGGAAGGAGTTAAATGGAGATTGAGATTCCGGCATGGCTTTATGAACTGCTTCTGATAGAAGCGGCAGAAACGGATTCCGCGGTTGAGGAAATCGCGGAATCTGCTTTCAGAAATTTTATCGAAAGGAATGAAAACATTGGCAACTAATGAAAAGAAAGGCGTTACCGTCAAGATCGACGCGGAGCTTCACGCAGAGGTCAGACAGTATATTGAAGATTACGAAATGACAATGGCGAAGTTTGTGACACTGGCGCTTCAGGACGAACTCCACCCCAAACTTAATATTCAGGAGGGCAAAACTATGGGCAATATGAGAACGATGGCATTTCAGGTGCCGGAAGAGCTGTTTCAAAAGATCAAGGACTATCTGCAGCGCAACAATATGACGCAGAAGCAGTTCGTGATCGGGCTGATCGAAAATGAGATCGAGCGTGATCTGCGACAACACGCAGATATGGGCGAGGCTCCGACATTTTCCGAGGAAGCTGCGGAACACACTGAGCAACGAGAAACAGCCGCTGTGAGCGATCGTGAGAGCGTTTCCGAGGAAGTCGGGAAACAGCTCGCAGAACAGGAAAACCCCGATTTTTCGGACGATTTTGACAGCGAGAGCGATGAATCTGAAAATCCCGATGAGGACGAAGATTTGGATGAAAGCGAGGATCAGGACGAGGCCGAAGATATGGGAATGTCTATGGGGATGTGAAACCAATATATAATGAGTTGCCTGCTGGAGTTCAAATAGAACTTCAGCAGGTGAATTTCATTAGGCAGTCAAGAAAGGTCTTGACATCCATATGGCAATATATTATAATATATAAATAGGAAGCAAGGGCGTTTTTGTTTGTGTGAAAGAAAAAATCTTTTTTGTCAACGTTTCACACCGCGCCAGCGCGGTTTCAAATTTCGGGAAAGGTCGTTCAAGCCCTTCCCGTTTTTTATCGAAACACGGGAAAATCTTTTTGGTAACGTTGCCACACCAGTTTAACAAAACAACGCGTGCGCATAGCGTATGCGTTGTTTTGTTAAACGCTCGGGGCTGACCTTCTGTGTAATGCTGCGCTTCGCCGAAGATCTATAAGGAAAAATAAAATCCCGCCTTGGCTGAACCAAGACGGGATCATTGCATTGACGAAAAAATTCCCTCATCAACAATTAAAAGGAGAGCTTATTGCAGTCTCCTTTCAGATTTATTTATCCTTGTCCTCTTTTTCAAGCAGCACAAAAGAAACGTAGGTCTCCTTATGCGTCTTTTGATCATCGGGTGACGACGCCAGCACATCGTGCGTCATATGCTCGACTTTCCAACCGTCGTCCAACAGTTCATTTATATGAGTAAAATATTTGTTCTCATTGATGCTGCCCTGCTCGGTGTAATCTCTGCTGTTGCTCAAATAAACTAACTTCTGCATTTTTATCACCTCAAAAATTTTATCGGTCAAACATATCTTTCATATTATAAAATTGCTTCACGGTAAAATCCGTGAAGCAATTCAGGTAATTGGTTGGGGCGGAAGGATTTGAACCCTCGGAATGGTGGAGTCAGAGTCCACTGCCTTACCGCTTGGCGACGCCCCAGTAATCAACGTATACAATTATAACACATTTCTTTTTGCTTGTCAAGTGCTTTTCGGAAATTTTTTCAAATTTTCCCGAAAAAAGCTCCGAATTTGCGGCAAAGATATTATGCGCATGATAAAACGTAATATACGCGGTTTAAGAAATAACAAGCTTTTTGTATTTACATTTTGGGGCAGTTATGTTATAATTAAGGCAATACCGCACAGAGATTGTGCGGCAATTGCGCCGACAGATTTTTCGTCAGATTGTACAAGTTCGACGCCGGCGGGCTGACGCCCGCCAAGGAGAACTTGTGCAAGATGACGGAAAATATGCAAGCAAGTGCCGTACAAAGCGCGTAGCGCGGTCTTTGTGTGGTGTTGCCTTAAGTCAAGGCAGGATTTGCGGAAGCTCCGGCGGCAGGTATCGCGAGGAGCTTCCGGACGAAAATTGAGGGTGATAAAAATGACGATAATACTTGCTGCGGACAACGATTGGGCGATAGGAGCAAAGGGGCAGCTTCTGACAAGTATTCCGGAGGATATGAAGCATTTCCGCGAGACCACCTCGGGGAGTACCGTGGTGATGGGCAGAAAGACCTATGAGAGCTTCCCTAAGCGCCCGCTCCCCAACAGGGAAAACTGTGTCATTTCACGCGGCGCGGAATTTGAGGGGGCTAAGATGTTCAGAAGCGTGGAGAGCTTTCTCGAATACTCGGCGACGGTGAGCGGGGAAATTTATGTTATAGGCGGAGGGGAGATCTACGCGGAGCTGCTCCCCTACTGCGATAGAGCATTGATAACACGGGTGTATGAATGCTTCGGCGGAGATGTTTTTTTTGAGGATATTGACAAGCTTCCCGAGTGGGAGCTTGTTGAAACAAGCCCGATAATTGAAACGGGCTGTCATAATATAAGGTTTATGTTGTATAGGAAGCGGGAAAACGCGGCGAAAGGAGAGCGGGCATGACTAAGGATCAATTTCTTGATTTTTGCCGCGGCATAAACGGAGCGGAAACGGATCAGCCTTTTAATGAGGATTTTAAATCTTGGGTATGCCGCCACAGCGATACGCGGAAATGGTTCGCGGCAGTCATGGAGCTTGACGGGAAATGGATCGCCGATCTTAAGTGCGACCCTCTTGAGGCGGAGTTTCTGCGGAAAGCATTTGAGGGAGTTACCGCGGGATATCATATGAATAAGGTGCATTGGAACACGGTTTATCTTGAGTCTGACGTGCCCGATGAGGAGATCAGACGAATGACGCTCAACAGCTTTAATCTGACCGCGGGCAGAAGCAGAAAGAAGTAGGCAAAATCAGATCGAAGCAGCGCCCGCACAAATCAACACCCAGCCCACGCAGGGAAATTTTTGGCGAGAGCGTGAGTAACACGCAGCGCCGGCGGAGTGTTACTTGCGCGGGTCGCCAAAAATTTCTTTAAAATAAGGAGATAAAAATGGCTTTTACACAGAAAACGATAGATTTTTTATTTGAGAACAGGCTGCATGACAGCCGAGAATGGTTCAATGAGCACAAGCAGGATTACAGGGAGTTTGTTACCGAGCCGCTGAGCGAGCTGGTGCTGGAGCTGGCTCCCGTGATGGGAAAAATCGATAAGCTGATAATATGCGATCCTAAGCGGATATCAAGGATATACCGTGACGCGAGATACGCGCGGGATTCTGTTTTCCGCGACGAGGTATGGTATACCTTTGCGAGAGAGCGTCCCGACGCGTGGACGGGACACCCGGGGTATTATTTTTCGGTGGGAGCGGGCGGAATAGGCTACGGCTGCGGCTACTACTGCGCGGACGGCGGGATAAAGGAAGCAATGCGGAAGATGATAATCGAGGACGATCCCGTATATGTCGAGGCGTACAGGGCGGTAGAGGGTCAGAGGACGTTTAAGATGTACGGGGAGATGTATAAGAGGGATCATTTCCCCGAACAGCCGCCCGAAAAGCGCGGGTGGCTCAACAGAAAGGAATACGGCGTGAGCTTTTTCACCAACGACCCCGCGGTGATGTTCTCGGAAAAGCTGATACAAAAGGTCGGGCGGGATTTTAAGAAGATAGCGCCTTTTTATGATTTTTGTATGAAGGCACATGAGCCGGCGGCTATAAAGGAGTAAGATCGCTGCGGGAAAATTAAAGCATGACCCCGAGAGGAGATTCACAAATGGTGATAGTATGGGACTGGAACGGAACTCTGCTGGACGACGTGGATGTAAGCATTGAAGCCATGAACCGCGTGCTGGAGCGCTACGGTCTGGCGCGGCTGGACAGGGAGCGCTACCGTGAGATATTCTGTTTTCCCGTTAAAGATTATTACGCTAAGGCGGGCTTTGATTTCCAAAAGGTGGATTTTGAAAAGCCCGCTATGGAATTTATTGGGGAGTATTACTCGCTCGTTGAGGCGGCGGGACCGGCTCGCGGAGCCGCTGAAACGCTGGAGGAATTTTCGGCGCGCGGGATACGGCAGATAATACTTTCCGCGTCCGAGCGGGAAAGCCTTGTCGGGCAGGTAAGGCGGCTTGGAATAGAAAATCGGTTTACGGACATTCTGGGGATAGACAACCATTTCGCCGCGAGCAAGACCGAGCTTGCGCTTAGGTGGATAAGTGAAAATAAGATCGACAGGGACGAGGTGGTTTTTATAGGCGATACCCTGCATGATCTGGAGGTAGCCGCCGCCGCGGCCTGCGCCTGCGTGCCGGTCTCGTGCGGACATCAGAGCGAAGCGGTTCTGCGGGCGGCGGCGGAAAAAGTGGCGCGCGATATCCCCGAGGCGGCGGAGCTTGCGCTGCGTTTGGAAAAATCTCCCGTATGACCGTTTGTGAGTGTTGACAGCATATAATTTTGCTGCGTTTTTGCATATGCAACCGTCGGTTGCGGAAATTCAAGCAGCGGTTGGTAGTGTTCCACGGCGCGGCGCGGTATAATTTTATCAAAAGGAGGAGCAATATGCTGTCGAAAAAATATATGCGCTGAGGCGCAAAAGCGGACTATCGCAGGAACAGCTCGCGGAGAAGATCGGAGTCTCACGGCAGGCGATATCTAAGTGGGAGGGAGGTCAGTCGACGCCCGAGCTGGATAAGCTGAAAGCGCTGAGCGAGTTCTTTAATATCACGGTGGACGAGCTGGTGGGCGAAGAGAGAGCGGGTACTGTCGGCGGATCAAAGAATAAAGAAACCGTGCAGACCGGCGGCAGGATCGGCATAGGGCTGTGTATTCTGGGCGCGGTATGTCTGGCGGTGTTCGGGATATTGACGGTCGCTCAGCCGTCGGCCGTTGATAAAATAAGCGAATCGTCCATGATAACATTGAACGGCAGCGGAATGCTTATTCTCCTTTTTGTATTGCTTATGGCGGTCGGAATTTTTCTGATATTCCGAAAGAAATAGGAGGTAAACCGAATGAAAAAGTACAGATGCCTGTTCTGCGTTTTCGCGGGGTTGGCGATATTGTTGTCGGACGTTATGTGCGCCGTTGTCGCGTACAGCTATTGCGATATGCAGTGGGGGATACGGTGCGCGGGTTACAGCGCTCCGGCGAGCGTCGCGTTTCTGCTTGGCATTCCGTATGCGGCAGGAATAGCGATATGCGTTGTTCTGGCGTGCTTTTTTCACAGAAGATATAAGTCTGTATGATGAGGGGTGGGACCGCTTGAGGCTGTCCCACTCTCTGTATGTAGATGTGACTTGTAAAATAAATGATAATTTAGCGGAGCAGTTTGTTTTGTTAGATTTATTATGTAGCTCCG
>CAZKJC010000161.1:0-6302 GCA_964552995.1 uncultured Ruminococcus sp. | reverse complement strand
GGCGTTAAGAACGATCAGGTCATGGAGGCGAAGATCGAGGAGGTCAAGAACTTCAACATTATGGTAAAGACCGACGAGATCAAGCAGAAGCTCGCCACCAGCGCGGAGATCGACGCTCTTGTTTCCACCATCAACGTAAACGACAGCAACACCATCGTTAAATTCGGCGCGGAGGCCGCGGAGCAGATATCGCAGGCTTCCGACCAGGTGCTCAATTCCATGAGCATTCAGCAGATAAACGACACCGGCGTTATGCTGAGAAACCTCGCCGCTATCATGGATCAGTTCGACATCAAGGAGCTTGAAGCGGACGACAAGCCCACCTTCTTCGGCAATCTCAAGAAAAAGCTGGACAAGATACTCAGCAAATACGACACCATGGGCAAGGAGATCGACAAGATATACGTTCAACTCAAGCAGTATGAAAGCGAGATAGAATCCGCCAACACCAAGCTCGACAGTATGTACGACGCTAACATCGGCTACTATCAGGAACTGGTAAAGTATATCATGGCGGGCGAGCAGGGCGTAAAGGAGCTTGACAGCTTTATCGACCAGTACCAGAAAAAAGTCGCCGAGAACCCCGACGACGGCACTATCCGCATGGACCTGTCCAATCTCCAGCAGATGAGGGAGATCCTCGACCAGAGAGTTATGGACCTCAAGGTAGCGGAGAATGTGGCGCTCCAGACAGTTCCCATGCTCAAGACCATGGAGTACTCCAACCTTAACCTTGTAAGAAAGATAAACTCCGCGTTCATCATCACCATGCCTGTGTTCAAGCAGTCACTCGCGCAGGCTATAATGCTCAAGCGGCAGCGTATCCAGGCGGAATCTCTCAAGGCTCTGGACGAAAAGACCAACGAGCTGCTGATAAAGAACGCCCAGAATACCGTGGATCAGTCCAAGATGGTCGCGGCTATGGCGGCAAATTCCTCTATCAAGGTGGAGACCCTCCAAAAGACCTGGGAGACCATCGTTTCGGGTATCGACGAGGTACAGGCTATCCAGGATCAGGCGCGCGCAAAGCGCAAGGAGGACGCCGTCGCACTCGAAAAGATCAAAGAGGACTACAAGAAGCGCATGAAAGCTTGACAGCGCACTTGCATTATAATAGCCGCCCGAAAAACTCGGGCGGCTGTTTATTATTCCCAATTTCCGAAATCGTTGTTCCAATCGCCCCAGCCGCCGAAGTCATTGTTCTCGCCGTCATTTGCCGAGGAAAATACTCCGCTGCCCTGCGCCATCACGATATCACCCTCGGATATCCCGTTCAATATCTCGGTGTAACCGCCAAGCTGCTTTCCTATCGTTACATTCAGCCGATAGCGCTCGTCGCCGTCGACTATCGTCACATAGCTGTCAGTGCCGACGGTCTTTACCGCCTCGTCGGGCACGGCGAGCACGTTCCGCCTGCTTTCGGTAACGTAGACCGTCGCCCAGCCCGCGGAAATAGCCATGGAGTTTTCCTCCCATATCCGCTCTATAACGCCCTCTCCAAGATCAAACATCGCCATATTTACGGTAGTAGCCGTCGCGGGAGCAGCGTCGGGAGCCTCCACCACAGTTGCGTCGTAGGTCACATTATCGATCTTCACCTGCACCTGCTGACCGAACCGGAAATCTGCCGCCTGTCCGCCCTCCACATAAACGCACGCCTTGTTCTCCTCGGAAACGGCGCAGCACATATCGCCCTGCGCTACTATCGTGCCCTCGGTGACGCGGGCAACGGAGGTGATTATCCCGTCAAAGGGAGCGCGGATAGTATAGGATTCCTTTTCGGCAAGCAGCATTTCCAGTCGCGACTGTTCGATCTCATATTGCAGCCGCTCCGCCGTTCCGCCCGAAAGAGAGGCGTTGTAGGCGGCGTTCATCACCGTCTGCTGGTTGTTTATCTCATAGTCGAGGTCGGAGGGATCTATCTGCGCCAGTATCTGTCCCTCCGTGACCCTGTCGCCGTTGGTTATCTCAAAAAAGGTCACGGGAGCCTCCGCGGGATATGTCAGATATACCGAATAGGGATATCCTATCGTGACCCCCATAGCCGTAGTCTCCGAGATGTCCATATACTTCGCCTCGGCGATCTCAAAGCTGATCTCGTCCGCGCCGTAGATGGGGAGCTTTATCTCCTCCCCCGTGCTTTGCCCCTTGCAGGCGGTCAGCATAAGCGCCAGTGAAAGCAGCAGCGCGGCGTATTTCTTTTTCATGGGAACGCTCCTTCTCTGCGGGGTCATTTCTCCGCGGTAAGCCTTCTTATAGCCTCCAGGCACATTCTTCCGTTGTGATAGGGGCACTTCCAGGGGTCGACCGTCGGCTTGAATTTCGCGTAGTTCCCCTCGGCGTCCACCTGCGAGAACCACTCGCCGCCCTCGCGCTTATCCACGATATTCCCTGCGATATAGCTCCATATGCTCTCGGCGATATTGTAGTACTCCTCGCCGCCGTAGCCCCTCTGCCACGCGTTCAGAAAGCCCACAACGCTCTCCGCCTGTACCCACCAGATACGCCAGGTGTTTACAACTCCGTTGTCGCTTTCGTTCAGAAGCGAACCGCTTTGCTTATCATAAGCGATCTCCGCGATATTTCTGACGATCCTGCCGTTCATATCCGCGAATTTTTTTGACCTCTCCGCGTCGCCGATAGCGTCGCAGGCGCGGTCGATAAGCCATGTCGCTTCGATATCGTGACCGTAGGAGTGCACGTTTCCGATAACGTCAAGTTTCCTGTCAAAGAAAACCAACAGCTTATTGCCCTGCTTGTCAAATATTTTGTCATAGGTCACGTCAAGCTGGAATTTCAGCCGCTCCAGAACACGCGGGCTGCGATCCGCGAGATACAGCTCTGTGTACGCCTCCATAAGGTGAAGCACCGTGTTCATGGTCTTGTCCGCCATAAGCCCGTTTTCGGAGAGCTCGTCGTTGGCAAGCTCGGTTTTCCAGTCGCGGGACAGCTTTTCAAGGTATGCCACATCGTCGGTGGCGTGCTCCTCTACAAGCTCCAGCACCTCATACGCAAGCTTGAGAGCGTCCTTGTCGCCGCTCGCGCGATAGTAGCTCGCAAGGGCATATATAAAGAACGCCTGGCAGTAGGTGTGCTTGATATCGTCCTTGACGGTGCCGTCATAATTCATCGACCAGTATACGCCGCCGTATTCCTTGTCAACACAAAATCTTGTCAGGAACTCGTAAGCGTGGCGCGCGTTGTCCAGCAGCTCCGCGTCCTTCAGCTCCATATAGGCGTTGGAGTAAAACCAGAGTATCCTCGAATGGAGAATGACACCCTTTTCTCCCCTTTCGTCTATATTGAGATCGCTGTCCATAAATCCGGTAAAGCCGCCGTTTTTGTCGTCTCTGAGCTTATTCCAGAATGGGATTATATGTCCCGTAAGCTCTTTTTTTATTTCCTCAAGCATAGATCAATCCTCGCTCTGTTCGTTTTTGCCGCAGCAGTTTTTATATTTCTTTCCGCTTCCGCAGGGACAGGGATCGTTGCGCCCCACCTTTTTCTCGGAGCGGAACGGAGTTTTGCTGCCCGCGTTGGGCGCGTCGGGCTGAAGCACCTGCTCGCGCTGAATGGGGCGCTCCACCTTTACGGGAACAGTCAGCACCAGGCGAACCGTTTCCTCACGGATAGCCGCGATCATCTCGTCGAACATCGCGAAGCCCTCAAAGCGGTACTCCTCAACGGGATTCCTCTGCGCGTAGCTTCTGAGATACATACCGTGCTTAAGCTCGTCCATCGCGTCGATATGATCCTCCCAGTGACGGTCGACCGTCTTTAGCAGGCAAACACGCTCCACCTCGCGCATCGCGGGAGAGCCCATATCCTGCTCACGCACCTTGTAGATAAGCTCGGCGCGACCCTTGATAAAGTCCACAACGTCCTCTTTGGTTATCTCGTTGAGCTCCTCCGCGGTATAGTGCAGGTCGGTATCCATAACGAAAAGGTTGAGGTAATGCGCGCGCAGACCGTCCAGATTCCAGTTGTCCGCCGCCGCGTCGGAGCAATACATGCTTACCGTTTCCTCGATATCCTGCATCATCATATTGTGTATGTTGGCGCTGATGTCCTCGCCGTCCAGCACCTTGGAGCGCTGCGAATAGATGGTGGTGCGCTGCTGCGACATAACGTCGTCGAAGTCCAATACGTTCTTGCGGATAGCGAAGTTGCGGCTCTCTATCTTCTTCTGCGCGGATTCTATCGTTCCCGACAGGAAAGGCGCTTCGATCGGCATATTTTCGTCGAAATTCATGGTCTCCATAAATCTCTGGACTCTGTCACCGCCGAACAATCTCATCAGATCGTCCTCCAGGGAGATATAGAAGCGGCTCTCGCCCGGATCGCCCTGACGTCCTGCGCGTCCGCGGAGCTGGTTGTCGATACGGCGGCTCTCATGGCGCTCCGTGCCGATAATGAACAGACCGCCTGCCTCGCGCACCTCGTCCGCCTCGGGCTTTATCTTTTCGTCGAATTTTCTGTTCAGCTCCTGGTATTTCTCGCGCGCCTCGATAATGGCCTCGTCATCGGTATCCGCAAAGCCGGTCGCTTCCTGGATGACGTTCTCGTCATATCCCAGCCGCTTCATCTCGGCGATAGCCAGATACTCCGCGTTACCGCCCAGCTTGATATCCGTACCGCGTCCCGCCATGTTGGTGGCAATGGTAACGGCGTTCTTTTTACCCGCCTGCGCGACTATCTCCGCCTCGCGCTCGTGGTTTTTCGCGTTGAGCACCTCGTGCTTTATACCGCGGGCTTTAAGCAGCTTGGAAAGCTGCTCCGACTTCTCGATGGTAACGGTACCCACAAGCACGGGCTGCCCCTTTTTGTGACACTCCTCCACCTGGTCGCAGACCGCTTTCAGCTTGCCGCGGACGTTCTTGTATACCTGATCCTGGTTGTCCTTGCGGATAACGGGCTTGTTGGTAGGTATCTCTATAATGTCAAGGGAGTATATCTGGCGGAACTCCTCCTCCTCGGTCATTGCCGTACCGGTCATACCGGACAGCTTCTGATACAGGCGGAAGAAATTCTGGAAGGTTATGGTAGCGAGGGTCTTGCTCTCGCGGTTTACCTTAACGCCCTCCTTAGCCTCAATAGCCTGGTGCAGACCCTCGTTGTAACGGCGGCCGAACATCAGACGGCCTGTGCTCTCGTCAACGATGATTATCTCGCCGTCCTTGACCACATAGTCTACGTCCAGCTTCATAATGCCGTTCGCGCGGATAGCCTGGTTGATGTGGTGCAGCAGCGTGATATTGTCGGGATCCATAAGATTCTCCACCCCGAAATAATTCTCCGCCTTAGCCACGCCGCTTGGGAGCAGGTTGCAGGTCTTGGCCTTTTCGTCTATGATATAGTCGCCCTCGAGGGTATCCTCGTAATCCTCCTTGGAATCAAGCTCTACCACCTTGTTCATTGTGAGGGTCTTGGCGAACTTGTCCGCTTTCTGGTAAAGATCGGTGGATTTCTCACCGCGGCCGGAGATGATAAGCGGAGTTCTCGCCTCGTCTATGAGTATAGAGTCCACCTCGTCCACTATCGCGAAGTTGTGACCGCGCTGAACCTTGTCCTTTTTGTACATGCACATATTATCGCGCAGATAATCAAAGCCCAGCTCGTTGTTGGTGGCGTAGGTTATATCGCACGCGTATGCCGCGCGGCGCTGGTCGTTGTCCATATCGTGAATGATAAGTCCCACCGTAAGCCCGAGGAAGCGGTGGACCTTAGCCATAAGCTCGCTGTCGCGCTTTGCCAGGTAGTCGTTTACCGTTACGATATGAACACCCTTGCCGGTAAGCGCGTTGAGGTAGGAGGGCAGGCTCGCTACAAAGGTCTTGCCCTCGCCCGTTCTCATCTCCGCGATACGTCCCTGGTGAAGCACTATGCCGCCTATGATCTGCACGGGATAATGGCGTATGCCTATAACTCTGTCCGAAGCCTCGCGGCACACCGCGAACGCGTCCGGCAGGATATCGTCCAGAGTTTCGCCCGCCGCCAGCCTGTCCTTAAGGATACCGGTCTGCTGCTTAAGCTCCGCGTCGGACATAGCCTTGTATTTATCTTCAAGGTCAAGCACCGCCTTTTTGATCGGTTCGATACGCTTCAGCTCTCTTGACGAATAGGTCCCGAAAATTGATTTTATAATACCCATTGGATATATTTCCCTTTCTTTCTACTGTGACATTCTGTGATACATAAATATTCAACTTATATTATACATCAAAATCTCCTCTTTGTCAACAGTGATTTGGTGTTTTATTAAGGTGTTTTTGTTGTGTTACAATAGATGTGAGACAAAAAAT
>CAZKJC010000160.1:0-6308 GCA_964552995.1 uncultured Ruminococcus sp. | reverse complement strand
CTCCAGCGCGTCAACGTCCATTCCGCACCCGTCCAGACCGATAAGATCGTATCTCACGCCGTTCAGACCGTATATCTTCGCGGGCTTGTGATACCCGGGGTTTTCTGTGCCGTAGCTGTGCTCCCGCCCCAGAAGCTGAATGAGCAGGTTATATAAATACTCCGTTCCCGAGCCGATTATTATGCGGCTTTTGGGAACGTAAAATCCTCTTGCCCGATACAGATAATCCGATATCGCGCCGCAAAGCTCCTCCGCGCCGCCGTTGCGGACAGGCTGCAAAAGCGCCGTTCCCTTTTCCAGCAGCACCGACCTCATAAGCCTTGCCCACACTGTAAACGGAAAATTTTCGGGGAGATTTTCCGTTGATTTGGCGGGCGAGTCCTCCGCTTCGGGAGGGGCTTCCCCCGCGTCCGTGGGGCGGCTTACACCATCTAAACGCGACAGCGGGATAATTTCGCCGTTATACTGCACGAAATATCCGCTCTTTTCCGCCGATCTCACATACCCCTCGGCGATAAGCTGAGCGTAGGCGTTTTCCACCGTTATAAGGCTCACCCCGAGCTGCTCCGCCAGCCTGCGCTTTGAAGTCAGCTTCTCTCCCGCGCGCAGCCGCCCCGAAAGTATATCCCGCTTTATGCTTTCATATATCTGCTCGTACAGGCTGATCTTCAGCCCCCTGTCCAATTTGATCTTACCCACCCCCGGATCAGTTGATAGTGTATAGTTGACAGTTGACAGTTTCGGTGTCCGCCTACGGCGGACGGATTTAAACTACGCCGCGAAGCGGCGCACCATAACTATCAACTATACACTGTCAACTGTTAACTGTTTTCCCTGCCATGTGTCGAGTTCACGCTGGCGCTTGTCTATTCCGCCGAGAACCGCTATTTTATCCGCACTCCACAGCGGAGCGGCAAGCGTGGACTTGTCCCCGTCGCCCGTAAGGCGCTCTATCACCGTTTTCGCGGGGATAAGCTCCAGCTGCCTTACCACAATATCAATATATTGCTCCCTTGTCAGCGGGACATACCCGCCGCTCTCATAGATACGACAGAGCGGAGTGCCGCGTATGACATGGAGCAGATGTATTTTTATCCCGTCGGGACGAAGCTCCCCCAGCCGCCGCGCGGTCTCCAGCATCATTTCCTCGTCCTCGTCCGGAAGTCCGTTGATGATATGCACGCACACCCTTATCCCGCTTTCTTTTAAAAGGGAATACCCCTTTAGAAATTCCTCAAAGCTGTGGCAACGGTTGATTTTTTCGGCGGTGGAGTTGTGGACGGTCTGAAGCCCAAGCTCCACCGTCACGGGAACGGGGAGAGAGCTTAGCAGCCGCGCTTTGTCCTTGTCTAAGCAATCCGCCCTTGTGGCGACGGAAAGCCCCGCCGCGCCCGCGCCGATAAGCTCGGTGTAGACTTTTTCAAGCTCCGCGGTCGGCGCGTAGGTGTTGGAATGCGCCTGGAGATAGGCTATAATTTTAGCTTCGGGGTATTTCGCGGCGATACGCTGCTTCTCGCGGCGGAACTGCTCCGTTACGGAAAGCGAGCCGTCGGTGAAATACCCGCTCCCGTCCGCGCAGAAGATACAGCCGCCGCTGCCCTTGCTCCCGTCGATGTTGGGGCAGCTAAAGCCCGCGTCAACGGCGGCTTTGAACACTCTCCCGCCGAACGTGCGGGAGTTGTGGTAATAAAGCGTGTGATAACGCTTGTTGTCGTCGGAGTAAATGAATGGGTTCATAGGGATCGGCTCCTCCGCAAAAGGGTATGTATTCAGCTTGTGTAAAAGTTATCGCAACGTCATGATAAGGCAGGAATTTCAAAATTCCCAAATCATCTGTAAATATTGTAGTACTCTTTTGGAAAAAAGTCAATACAATTTTGAAAAAGCTCTTGACTATTTGTGCGATAAGGGATAAAATAATATACAGCGAAGATTTACAAATTTTATTATATCGGGAGATACAAATATGTTTACGGATTTAAGCGGAAAGTGGCGGGTTCATCTTGACGAGGAGAAGCGCGGGGAGCTCCCCGATATATATGAAGCGGAGATAGCTCTTCCCGACAGCACCTCTCACGCAAGGCTTGGAAAGCTTAACGAGGAGCGGAAATACGGCTGTCTGACGGATATATACAAGTTTGAGGGATACGCATGGTTCACAAGAACGGTGAATATCACGGAGGAGCAGTCGGAGCGGGAGCTTACGCTGTTTCTGGAGCGGACAAGGAAAACCGCGGTATATCTGGACGGGGAAAAGGTCGGGGAGTACTGCTCGCTGTGCACGCCGCACAGGTATGCTCTCGGCAGGCTGACGGCGGGGGAGCACAGGCTGACGGTTCGGGTGGATAATACGGACTATCCGACGGCGGGAGGACATCTGACCTCGCAGGATACCCAGACGAACTGGAACGGGATAACCGGAAAGATCGGACTGATAGGGCGCGGCGCGGGAGCCGCTTACACAGAGAGCGTTTCGGTGTGCTCGGATATCGAGGGAAAAGCTATGCGCGTATCCGCGAAAATAGCGGGAAAGGGCGCGGGAACGGCTGAGATAAAGGTAGTCGACGAGAACGGCGAGTACGGCTCGGCTCGGGCGGAGTATACCGCCGGAGAAACGCTGGAGTGCACCGTAAAGCTGGCGGATAACACGCCGATGTGGAGCGAGCATTCCCCCGCGCTGCTGCGGCTGGAGATAGATACCGGAGAGGTGAGCCGTTTTACGGTGGGGTTCAGACAGATCGCCGCGGAGGGGCTTAGGCTCAGAGCAAACGGCGCGGAAACGTTTCTGCGCGGCAAGCATGACGGTCTGGTGTTCCCGAAAACGGGATTCGCGCCGACGGATACCGCAAGCTGGATAAAGGTGTTTGAGACCGCGAAGCGCTACGGGATAAACCACTACCGCTTTCACACCTGCTGCCCGCCGCAGGCGGCTTTTGAGGCGGCGGATTTTATGGGAATATACCTTGAACCGGAGCTGCCTTTCTGGGGGACTATCCCCGACGAGCTGACGGAGGAGCATATCTTCCTGCGCGAGGAGGGCTTCAGGATATTGCGCGAGTTCGGACACCACCCGTCCTTTGTGATGATGTCGATGGGCAACGAGCTGTGGGGCAGCAAGGAGCGGCTGGAGGAGCTTCTGGCGGGATACCGCGCGGTATGCCCCGATAAGCTGTACGTGCAGGGGTCGAATAATTTCCAGTTTGTGCCCTGCGTTCTGGAGAACGACGACGTTTTCAGCGGGGTAAGATTTTCGCGGGATCGGCTAATACGCGGCAGCTATGCCTCATGCGACGCTCCTTTCGGGCATATCCAGACGGACGAGCCGAACAGCGTACATAATTATGACAAGATGATAATCCCCGCGGAGCGGTCGGGAGCGCAAAGCGGCTCCAATAATGGAGAGATAATGATACAGTACGGCACGGAGATGAAAAAGGTAAGCGCTTCGGACAGCGGCGAGATAATACCCAACGTTCCCGTGATATCGCACGAGGTGGGTCAGTATTATATCTACCCGAATTATGATGAGATAGCCAAATACAGCGGCTCGCTCAAGCATCATACCTATGAGGATTACAAGGAGACCGCACGGGAACGCGGGCTGCTTCCCTACGCGGCGGAGTTTTTCAGAGCGTCGGGAGCGTTGTCGGCGGATTGCTACCGAAATGAGATAGAAACGGCGCTGCGCTCGGAGCTGATGTCGGGATTTCAGCTTCTGGATATTCAGGATTTCCCGGGGCAGGGCATAGCGACTGTGGGTATTCTCGATCCGTTTATGGAAAGCAAGGGTATCATAGAGCCGAGCGACTGGAGGAAATTCTGCGGGAAAACCGTGGTTCTGGCGGAGCTCGAAAGGTTTGTTTACACCGCGGGAGAACGCATAGAATGCGGATTGATGATTTCAAGCACCGATCCGAATTTCACGGGCGCGAAGATAAACTGGACGGTATCGGCAGAGGGAAAGGAAGTCGCCTCGGGCGCTAGCGTTCTGGGAGCTTCTGCGGGACGTATTTCCCGCGCGGATAATATAGAATTTACGGTGGAGTGCGGCAAGCCGTGCACCGCGGAGCTGTCCCTCAGAGTAGACGGCAGCGGCACGGTAAACTCCTACAAGCTGTACATATACCCCGAGATAGACGTGAAGATAGCCGAGAGCGGCATAACCTGCAATGGGAGAACTCTGCCGATAATAAGAGCGCTCCCCGAAAAGAATGCCGAGCGCAGAGCGCTGTATATTCCCGACGCGGAGGAGGACAGCCTGCGCGGGGAGTACTGTACGGATTTCTGGTGCTACGGAATGTTCAGAAGCATTTCGGAGAGCATGGGCAAGCCCGTTCCAACGGGAACTCTGGGGCTGCTGATAGACAAGGATAGCGGTCTGCTGGGAGGATTCCCCTGCGAGAAGCACACAACGCCGCAGTGGTACGGGATAGTGTCGCACAGCCACTGCGCGAAGCTGTCGGGCGATATTGTTCCCGATGTGTGGGTGATAGACAATCCTCGGCGCGCGGAGCGGCTCGCGCTGCTGTACAGGGATAACGGCGCGGTGGTCTGCACCTCGCGGCTGTGGGAGATCGCGGACAGGATCGAGGTAAAGCATTTCGCGGCAAGTATTTTGGAGGAAATATTGAAGTAGGATATGAAAGTGAACAGGTATATAAGCGGCGCGGTACGGCAGTTCGCCTATTGGTTCGCTCATGGTACGGTGGGAAATCCGCTGCTTGACGGAATAGATTATCTGGAAGATCTGCGGGAGGAAAGCAGCTTTGCGGAGCAAGCCTTTGCTATTTTCATGAATAATCTCGAGACAGACGAGCAGGGCAGCGTGGTGAATTATAAGTATTGTGAAAAAAGAGCGGCAGAATATATCAGAAGCTACTGCGACGCGAGCTATAAGGTCGAGCCTCCGTTTGAGGATTGGGAAACCGAGCTTTACCCCGTCAGCAGTCAATCTTATCAAAAATAATTTGCCTGGGGTCAACCTCATTAGAATTTTAAAATCAGGAGCCGAGATGAACATATACGGTATAACGCAGTCCGCGCTGGAGCGCTATTTTGCCGATATAGGCGAAAATCCGTTCAAGGCGGGTATCATCTTTGACGGGATATATAAACGGGGAATTGAGGATTTCGCGGAGTTCGGCTTTGCGGACAGGATAACCGCACGCCTTAACGCGGATTTTGATTTTGAGCTCCCCGAGGTGGTCGAGGCACTGGACAGCGAGGATTCCGCAAAGCTGCTGCTGCGGCTCGCGGACGGGGAGTATGCCGAAACGGTGCTTATGCGGCAGAAATTCGGGAACGTGCTGTGCGTTTCCACGCAGGTGGGGTGCAATATGGGGTGTGTGTTCTGCCAGAGCGGACGAATGAAGAAGCGGCGCAGCCTGTCCGCGGGGGAGATAATGGGACAGGTCATGGCGATACGGCGTGAGCTGGGCGCGGATATCGGCGGGGTCTCGGTAATGGGTATCGGAGAGCCGTTTGATAATTTTGAGGAGGTAAGAGACTTCTGCGGGATCGTTTCCAATGATAAGGGGCTGGCTGTGGGGCGCAGGCATATCACAGTGTCCACCTGCGGGATAGTGCCGAAGATATACGAGTACGCGGAGCTTCCGAGCAGCTATAATCTGGCGATAAGCCTTCACGCGCCCAACGACGAGCTGCGAAGCCGTATAATGCCCATAAACAGGGCATATCCGCTGAAGGAGGTGCTCGCGGCGGCGGAGTTTTTTTCGGAGAAAACAGGCCGTCGGGTCACACTGGAGTATGTTATGCTGGGCGGAGTGAACGACCTTCCCGAGCACGCGGAGCAGCTTTCGGAGCTTATCGGCAGCCGCAGCTTTTACGTTAATATTATCCCATATAATCCTACCGATAATAGCTTTATAAAGAGCGCTCCCGAGGATATCGCGGCATTTTATGACGTTCTTAAGAGAAACGGTATCGTGGTCACAAGGCGCAGGGAGTTCGGAGCGGGTCTTAAGGCGGCATGCGGACAGCTCCGTGCCGATTACGGGCGGGATCAGCGGTGAGGAATATCGGCGATATTATGCGGTTCGCTTTAAAATAATGCAAAAATGTGCTTTTGTCAATGATGTGAGACAAAATTTTCAAAAAAATTTTTTGAGAACCGTAATAAAGTTAGCAGTGTGAATTTTTGCCGTCTCCGTTCGGGCTGCGCCCTCTCTCCGACGGCAAAAATTCGGGCGGCTAATTGGGGTTGAATTTAAGCATTTTGCGCATATCAACAGGAGATTTCCAGCCTAAGATTGTCATTGGAATGCGGTTTGATCGGCGCAAATACCGTT
>CAZKJC010000159.1:0-6402 GCA_964552995.1 uncultured Ruminococcus sp. | reverse complement strand
GGACAAAAAGCGCAGAATATGGTATAATAAAGAAATGAGAGTAGCAACAATAAGTGCGGACAAAAAATGTCCGAAATGCGGAAAAATAGAAAACCAAGTCAAAGCCGGAAAAAATCGCTCGGGGACACAGCGGTGCAAGTGTAAGGAGTGCAACCTGCTGTATACGATAGAACCGAAGAAAAGAGAGTATCCGGAAGAGACAAGGAAGCTGGCAATGAGGATATATTATTCCGGTGTCAGCGGGCGTGGAGTGGGCAAAATTTTAGGAATGAATAAAGCCAATGTTTATAATTGGATTAAAAAAAACTAGAATAAACCGCAAACGCCATTACCAGATTTTGGAACTCGACGAACTGTATTGGTTTATTGGGCGGAAAGGAAAAAGCAAAACACGTGAAAACGTATATTTGTTGACAATGGTAAGCCGCAGTCCGCGTCAAATTGTAAGGTTCGACGTTGCGTGGGATAAATCACCGAAACGTATACAGCGTATGGTCGATAAAGCTCCGCCGTCCGAAATGTACACGATAAAAGCGACACATTTACTGTTGAGAGTATTAACTCGGATCTACGGCACTACATACCTCTGCTCGCCAGACGAAGCAAGTGCTTTGCGCGCAAACTTGAAACTTTGTATGCGGTACTTAAAGTATTCATTTGTGCGTATAACCGTTTCGGTGCTGAGAAAATAAAATATAGGAAACATATGAAGTCCGGTGAAATTCCTTTTTCTGTTTTGGACTTCTTATAAACTGCGCGTTTGGACACATCTTTTTTTAAAAATCTCTTGACAAATTCAATTGTTTGTGGTATAATAATTGTCGGTGAATTTGTGTAATCCTTGAATATTTATATTATGCATAGAAAAAGTATTTACTGCATTGTAAAACCATAGTTAGTGTGCTAAATATTGAAACGAGGTGCCGATTTTTAGGTCATGCGTTTTCAGAAGCAACAGATATGATAAACATTTTGTTTGCCGTTTCAAAATTGCAGTTTATGCCGCCGAAGATAATTAAATATGCTAGTGTAGCTCAGTCGGTAGAGCAGCGCATTCGTAATGCGCAGGTCGGGGGTTCGAGTCCGTTCACTAGCTCCAGCGGAATACTTCCGCCATTGATTTCGGGAGAGGTTAATCAAACCTTTCCCGATTTTTCACATAGCAAAGAGATTTTTATACCCTTGGGAGCAGCTTTATAAAGCGGTTACCGAGGGCCTTCGCGCATGTTTTTTGCCGCGATCCGCGGGCTGTTGTCGGCGGAAAATCTGCACAAACGAGTGAAAATGAATATGCGGAAAATGTCGGGCAGATAGTTGACTTGCAGTGCGGCTTATGGTATAATAAACGCAGGGCAAATTTCGCAAGCCACTGTGAAAACGGAGCGAAGCGGAGTTTTCATAGCGGGCTAGTGCGGACTTGTTCCGCACGGTGCGGGAATTTGCTTGAGATGGTATAATATAAAAAGTGCCTTAATCAATGAGGGATCGTTATGATAATAGGTATATTGGCAAGATGCATGACCTTAAATATGGTCTGACTGACCAAATGCTGGAGCTGTTGTTTTTACAGGAGTGTGACGTTTATGCAATATACAAACAGTATGGTAAGACGTTTTAGTTTTATTCTGTTTTTTATATTTGTATTCTTTTTTTCCGGTTGTGATAAGACGGAAAACTTTGACTTTGATATTTTGAAAGCAAACGATGAAATTCAGTTAGATGAAACGGAGTTTCCGCTTCATGTAAATGGGTTTGTCAATTGGCGTGGCGAGACCTCCTTGAGCAAGCTTATAACTAATAGCGATTTAGTCGCTATATGCACTGTTGATTCAATATATCCGGCAGAAAAGTCGCCGTTATTGTATTATGGTGAGTATGGATTTAGCAATGGCTTAAATCAGTATGTTGATTGCTTTGTGAGCTGCTATGATCTGACACTCCGCGAGGTGCTTAAGGGCGGTCATTCGGCGGGAGAAAAAATAACCTTTACTTACCCGACCGACAATCAGACACTTTCATGGGAGGGATACCTGAACTACCCCGACGAGCGCATGGAAACTGGGCAGGATTACCTTGTATTTTTAAAGTGCTGCGAAAATTCGTTTACCGACGCGGAGCATAATTATACCAATAAGGAATATTCGATATACATTATCGATAACGATACTCCTGCTCTTCCCGAAAACGCATTAACGCGTGTCGATCCCTCAACGGGAACGGACGATCCTTTAGAGGGAATTACTTTGACCGAGCTCAGGGCAATGGTAACGAGCGACGGCGCTCCCACACAGGGTGATACGACCGATGAGCTTTATTCCGATCCTTTGAATTATATGACGGAGCTCACGGATACCTGCTGCTATCAGAGCGAAGCGGAGCTTATAAATACCTCTGACGATATCGTTGTCGGCAAGGTCGTGGAATCGGAAGAGTTTAACGGCGAAGTCAGTTTTTTCACTCGCGGCAAATCGGAGGTAAGCGGTCATATGCTTACCGTCAAAATTACGGAAAATGTTAAGGGGACTCACAAAAAGGGCGAGAAAATAAAAATATTTGTTCGGAGCGATGGGGAAAAGGACAGTTCGCTTGGCGGCGAATACGTCAAAGGAACCGAAGCAGTGTTCTTTTTAAGCTGTCTGGACGCTTTGTCCTCGCCTCATTTAATGAACGGAGAGCTTCAGGCGTCGATCGTTCTGCGCGACGGCGTTGTATACAACAGGGCAAATTATTCCAAAGATGCTCAAAATTATGGATTTATAGGACCATGGACATTTAATTCTTACAGGATCTTATTTTCGGATTGCTTTACACTGGAGCAGCTGACTGAAAAAATAAGGGCTCAGATCGTTGAATTGCCGAACCGAATGACATACGGAGAATATCTGGACAGCCAATAACTGTTTTCTTTGATCGCTCTGTTTTTGTGGATATATTCAATCTGCCGAAGTGTAAAAAGTTCTGCGTGCTGCTGTATTTTCCCGAAAAATATCCTCCCGACTAAACATCGGGAGGATAACCTTTAAGACTGCCTTGCGGCGATCTTGATCGGAGAATTACCTTTTCTTTCTGCTGATTACAAGAGCTGTGCCCGCAAGAGCTGCTGCCGCAGCGGCGGAAACCGCGATGTCCTCAACTCCCGTGTCGGGATTGCCCTTTGAATCAGTGCCGGCAACGGGAGCGGTGGAATCAGCCGCTGCCGGAGCGGCGGGAGCAGCAGGTGCCTGATCCGACAGGGTGATGGATTCCAGCGTTACGCCGTGACCCATAAAAGCAACGCCTGCGACCTGAACCGCCTCAACAAAATCGGAGGGTATGGTAAAGGTAACAGAGGTGTCGCCGGAGTTTACGGAGTAAGAGCTGCCGTCCTCGGAGGGAGTAAGCTCGGATATTCCGGTAATAAGAGGCCAGCCGCTGTCGTTGACCATAGGCTTGATCACCCAGTAGGAGTGTCCCTCCATATCCGCCAGAGAGTCGTCGGTGGTAAATGTCACTGTAACGTAGGGGTTCTCGTCAAGTCCCGCAAATTCGGAGCCGGGAACAGTGATGCTCGCGCTCCACATCAAGCCCAGATCCTTATTCAGATCATAAGCGGAAGCGCCCGCTGTAAGAATTGCCGCTGCTGCGGCAGCCGTGATGATTCCGGAGAAAAAGCGTCTGATTTTCATGATATCATTTCCTTTCGTACTATCGGCTCGTGTCCCGAACCGTTTATCTTGAATAAATAATACCATAAAAAAGCCGCCCGTATTATCAATTGTTTATTATAACTGTCAAATTTTTAATCCTTTTTGAGCCGGTATCCGGAGAAGTGACCAGGCTCCTATAATTCCCGCGAATTTGCCTTATCTCCCCATCGTGTGCGGAAAAATTTCTCCCTGTATTCCTTTGGCGTGATCTTCGTATATTTTTTAAAAACGTGAATGAAGTGGCTTTCCGAGCTGAAGCAGAGATAATCCGATATCTCCAGGCAGGAGTAGTCGGAGTATTTCAGCAGACTTTCCGCCGCCTCCACCCGCTTTTGCGTGATGTACTGAACTATGGTGACGCCCACCTCGCTGTGGAAGAGCTTTGAGAGATAAGGCGCGCTGAGACCGCACTTGTCCGCGATATCCTTAAGCATTATCTTGCTGTGCAGATTATTGTAGATATAGTCAAGGCTTACCATGACGGGCTTTGAGAAAAGCGCTTTTTTGGAGATGTTTTTCATGCGTCCGGTGTAGTCACGCACAAGCTCAACGTGGATATCGTTGAGCTCCTCCGCGGTCATGCACAGGTCGATACGCCGGATATTAACATCGCTGAGATTATAAGCTGTTTCCATCTCCATTCCGCCCTCTATGCAGTACCTCGTTATGAACGCTATGGTAATGATGAGGTGATACTTCAGATTGCGGAGCTTATCATCGCTTAGCTTTCCGAAGCCCTCTGTTCCAATGGGCTTGAAAAGCCGCATGGCTTCCTTTAGATTTCCCATTTTGACCGCTTGGTAAAATTCCATTTCCCGCTCATAGGGCAGGTGGGTCATCATATATTCGCGGTTTAGAAATTCCGCGTGAGAAAGCGCCTGATTTATATCCATAGCCTTTATCGCGCCCACAGTGCGGCGCTGCTCCTTTTTATTTGAATTTTCCGCGAACCGCCCGCAATAAATCGACGGCGTTGCGGCGCTTCGACTATAAAACAAGCAGCGCCGTTTTTCCGGCGCTGCTTTACATATTCATCTTACAGCGGCATAAACGCGATATCTCCGTCCACGATGGTTGCGCGGCAGCGGGAGTTTATATTGTTTACCTTATGCGTGAATGCATTTATTCTAAGCATAACGCCCGGGTAGATCGTGCTTTTTATCGAAACGGAAAGATTCTGGTTCAACTCAAGAGCCACCTCTATCTCGCTTATGCGGGCTTTGACGCGCTTTATCTCCTGCTGCAGCTGGAGCCGATTGCGCACCGAGACCATTTTCAACTGAGCGCGGTCGGGGGAGAGCTTGGCTGTCTTAGCCTGCTCGTCAAGCGTATTGACAATAAGCCCGAGCTGCTCGTATTTGTTCTCCATTTCCGCGATGCTGCGCATAAGGGATTCCTTTTCCTGCGACAGGACCGCGTTGTTTCCAAGAGTTATCTCGGTTTTTGCGTAGCTCTGCGAGCCAATGACCGTCGCCTCGATATTTTCCAGAGCGGTGTATTTTCCGCCCATCATAACGCCCTTGCCCGTGGCGATAATGCTCTTTCCGGCGAAAACGTCCCCGCCCACAAATGACGCGCTGGAAACATCGTTATCACAATTGACCTTCGAGTTTTCGCAGAAGCCCAGCTTAACATTGCCCTTGCAGTTTATCACAGAGCTGTTTGCGCCTATCCTCACGGTTATATCACCGTCGGCGTTAAGCTCCGCGCCCGTTACCGAGCCGTTTACGGTTATATTCTTCTTAGAGGTCACCTTGTATCCCTCAAACACGCTGCCGCGTATCGAAACGTTCCCTATAAAGTCAATATTTCCGCTGGATACGTCCACGTCGCCGTTGATGACCAGATCCTCCTCAACGGTGAACTCGCCCTTGCTGAAACGCAGGTTTCCGTCCACAGCCGCGATAAGCTCCGTACCGTCATTTACCAGAGCCGTGCCCTTGCCCGCTCTTACATTGGCGGGAACGCCCTTTTTCTGAGCCACCAGCTTGCCCATGATATCCGTACCGGGCGTACCGTCGGTGTTAAGCGTAATGGTAGCGATGGTAGTGCCCTTGGTAATGTTGTTGACTATGCCGAGATTCTTGAAATCGACGACCCCGTGCTCGTCCATAACGGGTGCCTTGGTGTTGTCCATCTTGAACCTGTAATCCACCCTGCCGTCGTTGCCGTCTATCGGAGCTGTCCACCGCGCAACGCAGATGTTTTCGTCATAGCGCTTGTTGTCCACGGCGGCACGGATCTCATCCTCCAGTATCCCATGGGAGATCAGTTTGTCCTTTATCGCCGCCAGAGCTCTTTCAAATGTCATTTCCTGTCCGCCGTTTTCGGGCTTTGAGAATGACATGAAAGCCGTAGTACAGTTAGGCGCAACAGACACTTCCACAACAGAATGTACTACTGCTTTTCCCTCAACAGAGTTTTCAGACATAATGATCCCCCTTTTCATATGGTTATATTCAAACGATCGCTCCCGCATTTACGGGACATACGACCTCACTATACCGTTCCTACTTTTTATATATTATATCATATTCCCTAAAATTTTGCAACAAGATATTATTTTTTTAGATGAAACCACAAAAAAATTCACCGCGTTTTGGTACAATTATATAGAAATTTTTTAATAGTCCGTCTGTATTAAATAATGTTGACGAGGTGTAAATGATTTAAATGGGAATTTCAAAATTTCGCCACCACTGCTCCGCTCCACTTC
>CAZKJC010000158.1:0-6489 GCA_964552995.1 uncultured Ruminococcus sp. | reverse complement strand
TTTTGATAGTGCAGCTTATATGCTTGTTTGCAAATTCTGTACCCATAATCAAATCTTCCTTTCTTAAGCCTGCCGCAGCAGACATGATTCGGCGGCAGGATAACTCAAATTTAAGCTCCGTTTCACCGTGATAATATTTTCTTCCGAAAGCGATTTTTTATTCTTTGCGCATCATGGAAAAAAACGGCAAAAAAATACCGCGCAGTTTCCCGCACGGTCAAATTCCGTACCCATGGGAGCGGGCTTGCGAAAGCGCCGACAACTCCCATAGATTCGGCCTTGAGAAGAAATTATGGTAATAACAGGCATTGCGACACTGCGCAATCACGAGAGCTTGACGCTCTCTATAATTAAAGACCGTTTTAAAAACCATATTGTGACACGATTTTTCAAAATTTTTCACTTTTGTAGCAATGCACAAAAAATATGTATTATTTTGTTGATTTATTACAAATCAAATATATCACTCTGCCCTCAGATTTCCCGATACATGAATAAAATGCACGATCAGAAACATACATCCCGCGATCGTCAGGATAATATTTTTTCGCCATAATCCAATAAAAACATAATAAAGCGGCGGAAGCGCAACGATAAAAAACATCATCACAAAAACGCTTTGATGTCCCGTAAAATAAAGCGCCCACCCGATAAAATTCGCCAGTAACACCGCGGCAGTCAAAGCCAGGAATATCTTTTCCGATCTGTCGGCTGCCGAAAACAGCACGGCGTTTTTATGAACAACAAAAGTCATCAGAAAAATGCATAATGAGCCAAGCGCTTTCTCACAGATCTCAAGAAAGATCGACGATTCACGCATGTTCATAATAGGATTTGGTTCCGGTCTGACCAACGGCATGATCATATACGGAATTTCCTGGAGCGCGAATAGGGCTAAACCCAATACCCAGAATCCCAGATACTGATCCCCGAATAATTTTACCCACCTGACCATATTGACTTTCCCCGCTATTCCCTGCCCGCGGCGGCAAACTACGCCTGCAAGCCTCATTCGCTTTTCCGCGTCACTACTTGATCTTTCTCCTGCCCACGGCGGCATACTCCATCTGCAAGCCGCGGCGATAGCTCCGCATAAAGCTTGAGAAGCCCTCAACGCCCTTGGGATCGGGCGCCGCGACGCTGCTTTCAACGTCCGCGAACACATTCTTATCCAGCCATTCCGCCAGACCCATGCCGCCGCCGAGCCGCATATAAGCCGCCAGCAGCGCCATTCCCCAAGCGCCGCCCTCTCCCGCGGTCTCGGTGACCGCCACCGAGGTATTCAGCGCGTCCGCGAGAAGCTGCTGCGCCACTCCCTTTACCTTAAACAGACCGCCGTGCCCCGTAAATCTGTCCGCTTCAACACCCTGCTCAAAAATTATATCCATTCCCATTTTAAGCAGTCCAAAAGCGGAATACAGCTCCGCGCGGATAAAATTCGCAAGATCAAAGCGACCGTCGGGAGCGCGGAAATATATCGGTCTGCCCTCGTCCAGATCAAGGGTAGGCTCTCCCGAAAGGAAATTGTACGCCATAACTCCGCCGCAGTCGGCATCGCCCTTCATGGCGTTGGTGTACAGCAGCTCGTAAAGCTCTCCCGCGGACATTTCCCTGCCCGCCAGCGCCGCGAACTCACCGAACAGCTTCACCCACGCGTCCAGCTCCGAGCAGCAGTTGTTGCAGTGGACCATCGCGACGGGTCTGCCGTCGGGAGTTACCACGATATCTATATCGTCATAGATACCGTCAATCTCCCGCTCCAGCACCAGCATTGAGAAAATGCTCGTTCCCGCGGAAACGTTGCCCGTCCTCGGCAGAACGCTGTTCGTGGCGGTCATGCCCGTTCCCGCATCGCCCTCGGGCGGACAGAAGGGTATGCCGGCTTTTAAATTCCCGCTCGGGTCGAGCAGCCGCGCACCCTCCTCTGTAAGAGTACCGCAGCTCTCCCCCGCCGCTTTTACCTCGGGCAGAACCTCACGTATATCCCATGAATAGCCCGCCTCGCCGACCTTTTCCGCGAATTTATCGAGCATTTCCCCGTCATACTGCCCCGCGCCGTTCAACGGGAACATACCCGAAGCCTCGCCCATGCCCGCGGCGCGCACTCCCGTCAGCATATAATGCACGTATACCGCAAGCGTGGTGACATAGCTTATATCCCCGACATGCGGCTCTGCGTCCAGCATTGCCTGATACAGATGCGCTATGCTCCACCGCTGGGGTATTTTGAAGCCGAACAGCTTCGTGAGCTCCGACGAGGCTTTTCCCGTGGTGGAGTTGCGCCAGGTGCGGAACGGCACGAGCAGCTCCCCCCGATCGTTGAACGGCATATAGCCGTGCATCATCGCGGATATCCCGACCGCCCCCACAGTGATGAGCGTTTCGCCGAATTTATCCTTGACCTCGCGGGCAAGCTCCGCGTAAGCGCCCTGCAAGCCCTTTTTTATATCGTCAAGCGAGTATGTCCAGTAGCCGTTTTCAAGCCTGTTCTCCCAGCCGTAAGCCCCGCTCGCCAGCACCGAAAAGCCGTCGTCGATCAGCACCGCCTTAATGCGCGTAGAGCCGAACTCAATGCCGAGATATGTCGTGTCCGTATTTATTTTATTCATCGTGATCTCCTTACTCAGCCGCTTCCGCGTTTTGGTCAGGCATATCAATCGCAGTAACCGAAGCCCAGAACGCCGAAGTAGCGCTTTTCACCCTCAGGTATCCTTATCTCAACGGTATGCTCCGCTGTTTCGTCCTTGTCTATGAGCATAGCGGTCTCGGGATTGCCCCAGCCGTCGGAAAGGTTAGAGGAAACGGTGCACACATACTCCCCGTCGACATATATCTCCGCGTCGCCGTAAGCCTTGCTGTTGTTAGCCTTGAACACCATTCGCAGCGCCCTGCAATTCAGCGTGAATTTCATCGAGCCGCCGATCTCGTCCTTATACATCCAGCCGTTGTGGAACGCGGAATGCGTGTCGTCCTCCGTGAAGTTTGAAAGCTCCACGCCGTCCATGCCCGCGCTGTCGATAAATTTCATATTCACATATCTCTCGGAGAATACTGGAGCGGGAAGATTTTTGTCCACATCTCCAACATTCTCATCGACCTTATCCATTACCGCCTCAAAATAATTAGCCACAAAGTCGCGGACCATCTCATGACCGCGCACGTTGGGGTGGCTCTGGTCGTCGGAGTAATCCTGCCATGTCAGGCGCCCCTCGGCGAACTCCACCCCAAGGGAATCCGGCTCGCTTATCATGGGAAGACCGTAATTGCTGCCCACCTGGCTCATAAATGGCTGGCAGGTGTGACCGCTCTCTATTACCGTAAACAGCAGCACCACCGCTATGTCCTTATCCTGCGTGAGCAGCGTGCGGACAAGGCTCTCATAGCTGTTCTGATATTCCGCGGTATTGCCGTCGTTCACCGCAAACTCAACGAAAACGATATCCGGATCATAGTCGAGAATATCCCGCTCCAGGCGCAGATTTCCCAGAATAGAGGGAGTACCGCTCAATCCCGCGTTGACATAATTTATTTTAGTATCGGGGTACTTCTCGCACAGCCACTCATAGGAGAGATTCGCCCAGCAAAGCTCGGGGTGCTCGGGAGCGACCGTAAGCCCCTCCGTGATAGAGCCGCCGATGTAGGAGACCGTTATCTCCTCGCCGTTCTCCGCCTTTTTCAGCACGTTAGCCATGCGGGTCATATCGCCCGTTGTCATAAGGGAACGCTCCACCATAAGCCGATATATCTCCTCCTCTGTCAGCGACGAATAATCGATATCCTCGGCGGGAGCGCCCTGTTCGGTATCGGGCGCCGCGCCCTCCGAGGTCTGCGCTCCGGCGGAGCCACCCTGCTGATCCTCTTCGCCCGCGTTATCCGAAACGCCGGCGCTGTCCGAAACCTCCGAGCCGCTGTCGGAGCTTGTATCGCCCGTACAGCCTGTCATAGCCAGCATTCCTGCCACAATCATCAAAGAAATAAATTTTTTCATGTTCTGTTCTCCTAAATATAAATTTTTTCGCACCGCCGAGCTTCGGCGGCAATTTCGTCGGGATTTTGCGAGAAGATCGCTCAACCATAGGGGTTTAGGGGCATTTTTGTATCGCCTTTTGCAAAAACGCGGTTTTTGAGCCCCGGAATTTGCGTCAACCATGCGGGTTTACGGGCTTTTACACAGTGCTTTTTTACGGCTTTTATATGCCCGAAACGCCGCAAATACGATAATAATGCCGTTTCACGCACAAACCCTTATCGGCGCGGACAAATCATTGCGCTCCGACAAACGCGTCAACCACGCGGTTCAACGACATTTTTAAACCCCTGCGGAGCGTTGTTCGCGGCTTGCTGCTAAAATCCAACGATCAGCCGTAAGACCGCTTTAAAATATATTAGCACATTTTGGCGGTAATTTCAAGAGGAAAAAAATAATTTTGATAAAAGATTTACGTCTGTATTAAAGGGTTGATCAGGGCTGTTATGCTTTTAAGCTATGTTGACTCAAGCTGTGATCGGTTTTGATGTGTTGACTGGAAGCTGTTTATATATGTTGACGAGGGGTAAATGATTTAAAAGAATTTTTCGCACCGGCGAACTCCGTTCGCCTACCGCGCCCCCAAAGCTCCGCATTCGCGGAGCTTTGGGGGCTTGTTGCGAAAAATTCTCCTGCGGGGGCTTTATACTGTTCTTGGTGTGCGTCCCTTTGCCGCGTGGGCTTTTTGAGCCGTTTTTGCGTGCGTTGCTTGGCTGCGGGGACACAATGTCGCTGCACTGCCTTGACAATCCCCCGCCAAAATGCTATACTAAAAATAAAAAGGACTGATAAAATGTACGACCTTAACCAAGTGGGCGAAAGCACCTACTACATGGACTCCCCCGCCAACGTAGGCTTTTACGTTGACGAAGACCGCGTTTTCCTTATAGACGGCGGCAGCGACAAGGACGCGGCGAAAAAGGCTCTTGCCCACATAACGTCCCGCGGCTGGACGCTCGAAGCTGTCATCTGCACCCACTCCCACGCCGACCACGCGGGCGGCTGCTCTCTTCTTCATCAGCGGACGGGCTGCAAAATTTACGCGGCGGGAGTAGGCGCAGCGATCATCAGATACTCCTACCTTGAGCCCACCTACCTTTACGGCGGCTTCGCCATGAAAGACCTGCGCTCAAAATTCATCATGTCCCAGCCCTGCGACTGCGAGCAGCTTACCCCCGACGTTCTGCCCGACGGTCTGGAGTATACCCACATCGACGGTCACGATTTCGAGCAGATAGCGATCAAAACGCGGGACGGAGTGTGGTTTGTCGCGGACAGCGTGGTGAGCGCCGAAACTCTCTCCAAATACAAAATCCCTTTTCTGTACGATATCGCGGGTCAGCTTAACTCGCTGCAAAAGCTGACGGAGCTGGAGGGGCGGCTGTTTATCCCCGCCCACTGCCCCCCGACCGAGGATATCACGGAGCTTACGCGGATAAACTCCGAAAATATCCGCGAGGTAGCCGATACGATAAAACGACTTTGCGCCGTCGGTCTGACCATCGATGAGCTTCTGGAGCGACTTTTCGCCGAATTCGGTATAAAGCTCTACCTGACCCAGTACGCCCTTGTAGGATTTACAACGCGCTCCTATCTCTCCTGGCTGTACGAAAAGGGAGAGATAAAACCGGTCTTCGAGGGCACAAGGCTGCTCTGGAAAACGTCGGATAAGGGGTGAGCCGTGTGATATCATTCTGGGTCGCCTCGTGGGAGCATATTGTTTTTGAGGAGCTTTCCCCCGACCGCGAGGGTAATCTTCCCATTATAAGACACCTCTGCTTCGGACCGCTCGAGGCGCAGGAATACGGCATTACCGCCGACAAAAAATTTTATTACGCGGAGCATATCATAGAGGGTATCGACGCGGGCGATAAAGTTTTTGAGATAATAGACGGCGGCGATCTTTTAAGAGCGCTCGACCGCGAAGCCGCGCTGTGCGAGGAATACGTGCCGATCATCGCGGAGATCCGCGAAAAGATCGGTAAGGGAGAATTGCCATAGCGGCAAAAAAGCTCTTGACAAGCGCCGCGGAATATGATATAATAAAGGAAATAATTCAAAAACGTTGAATATGTGTAAGTAGCTTTTCGCATAAGCGGTTCAGAGAACGGACGTCATCGGCTGGGAGCGTCCCGCCGCCGCGAGGGGTGAATTTCAGCATAGGAGTTGTCCGCGAAAGGGCGAAAGCGCGCCTATAAGCGGAACGTTGCGCCGCGTTAAGGCGCTTCAAGTGCGGAGCTATGCTCCGAATTTGGGTGGTACCGCGAGTTATCTCGTCCCATTTATGGGGCGGGATTTTTTGTTGTATGACCCAAGTATTACAGGTGCGCTCAAAGCCAAGCCATATAATGCCCGCGCAGCAAAGCAACGTCCGCCAAGTGCAGCATAAAGCCCACGCAGGAATTTTCCGCAAGCCGCCGTGAAAGCGCAGCCCGCGAAGCGGGCGGAGCTTTTACGGCGAG
>CAZKJC010000157.1:0-6583 GCA_964552995.1 uncultured Ruminococcus sp. | reverse complement strand
GGAGTGAGCGCAGCGAACGCAGTGAGAGTGAGTGCGGGAATTTTGAAATTCTTTTGAATCATTTACTTCTTGTCAACACATATTATCAGCCCCTTGTCAACATAACTTACGAGAAATTTTAAAAAAATTTTAAAAAGTGCTTGACAAAATTGTCAAAGCGTGATATAATATTACAGTAATCGCGCTGACGCTGTTATAGCTCAGTTGGTAGAGCACATCCTTGGTAAGGATGAGGTCATCAGTTCGACTCTGATTAACAGCTCCATGCAATGGAAGGGCAAGCCGCTTGTGTTTTTCACGAGCGGTTTTGCTTTATAACGGGATCAAAATGCGGATATAATGGAGGAAAATTCTATGGAATTTGTAACGTTGAACAACGGCGTAAAAATGCCGATCCTGGGCTACGGAGTATACCAAGTGACCGCCGGTGAGTGCGAGCGCTGTGTCCTGGACGCGATAGACGTCGGCTACCGCTCTATCGATACCGCGCAGGCATACGCCAACGAGGACGCGGTGGGCAGCGCTGTGGCAAAGTGCGGCGTTCCGCGTGAGGAGCTGTTCATCACTACAAAGGTATGGATAAGCAACGCGGGGTATGAAAAGGCAAAGGCGTCCATTGACGAGTCGCTGCGCAAGCTGCAAAGCGATTATATCGATCTGATGCTTATACACCAGCCCTTCGGCGACTATTACGGCACCTACCGCGCGATGGAGGAGGCGTATAAAGCGGGAAAGCTCCGCGCTATCGGGGTAAGCAACTTCTATCCCGACAGATTTGTCGACCTCGCTCATTTTGTGGAGATCAAGCCCGCTGTGAATCAGGTGGAGACCCATGTTTTCCAACAGCAGAAGATCGCCGCGAAGTATATGAAGAAATACGGCACGCAGATCGAATCCTGGGGTCCCTTTGCCGAGGGCAAGAACGGTTTTTTCACAAATCCCGTACTGGAGAAGATCGGAGCGGCTCACGGCAAATCCGTTGCGCAGACCGCGCTGCGTTTCCTTGTACAGAGCGGCGTTGTGGTCATACCCAAATCCACCTGCAAAAACCGCATGGAGGAGAATTTCAATATATTTGATTTCGCTCTTACGGACGAGGAAATGAAGCATATTGAGGCGCTGGACACCGGCGAGAGCCTGTTCTTCTCTCACTATGACCCCAAGATTGCCGAGAGCCTGGCTTCAATGGGCTGACGCTATGCTGAATCAGGTAAGGTATTTTCAGGCGGTGGTTCGTTGCGGCAGCTTTACGGAGGCGGCGGAGGAATGCCACATCTCGCAGTCCGCTGTTTCTCAGCAGATAAAGGCGTTGGAGCGGGAACTGGGCTTTCGGCTTATTGAGCGAATGAACAGGCGATTCGTTCTTACGCCTGCGGGAGAGCATTTTTATAAGAAGAGCCTTATACTTGTATCGGACTATGACCGCCTGGTGCGGGATTCGTCGCGTATCGCGCGGAACGATCACGCGGAGCTGCGGATAGGATATCTCAAAAGCTACGCCGGGGGAGCGGTACGCAGCGCCGTGGCGCTCTTTTCGGAAAAGTACCCCGACGTAAAGGCTTCAATTATGAGCGGAAGTCATGAGGAGCTGTATGAAGCGCTGCGCGGCGAAAGCGTCGATGTCGTCATGAGCGACCAGCGCAGGGCGTTCTCGGACGAGTATGTGAACCTCTCGCTGATACACGAGAGCTGTTATGCAGAGATCGCCGCGAGGAATCCCATTTCCGCGCTGGAAAGGGTCGCTCCCTCCGATCTGAAAAATACGCCCTGTATACTGATCGCTTCGCCGAAACAGCAGAAAACCGAGCAGGAATACTACAGCGAATTTTTCGGGTTTCGGGGAGATTTTCTTTTCGCGGACAATATTGACGAGGCGCGCCTGATGGTGGTGCAGAACAACGGCTTTATGCCCACGGACAGGGAGCCCGCTCCCGTAGGAAATACAACCGTAAAGCTCCCCGTATACCGCAGCGGCAAGCCTATCACGCGGCATTACTGCGCTTTCTGGAAAGCCGATAACTCGGGGTATTATATCGAGGAATTTGCGGAAATCCTGAAAAATGTCGCTCAAGACCCGTGATAACATTCGCGTCCGTTTTCGGCAGCAGATCATTAAATAAATTTTCCATCTCCCGCCCACTTTCTATTGACAATCGTAGCCGTTTTGTGGTACAATAATAAAGAATAATATTGTACATAAAAACAGGAGGTACAAAATGTCTGATTTACCTATAAATCCCTTTGACGACGCGGAAGAGATCGCCAAGAAATCCATGGTGCTGTTCTTCCTTATCGACTGCTCCGGCAGTATGGGCGGCAGCAAGATTGGCACGGTCAACGCGGTTATGGAGGAGCTTATCCCCGAAATACGCGGCATAGGCGGCGCTGACGCCGATATAAAGCTGGCAGTGCTGAAATTCTCCGGCGGCAGCGAGTGGATGTACAACGAGCCTGTTTCCATCGACAGCTTTGAATGGGACCCTATTGATGCGGAAAACGTCACCGATCTCGGCAGCGCCTTCAATGAGCTGTCCGCAAAGCTCTCCAGAAACGAGTTTATGAGATCGCCGTCGCTGTCCTTTGCGCCGGTCATGATACTTATGTCCGACGGATATCCCACGGACAACTTCGAGAAGGGTCTGGCGGAGCTGCAAAAGAACCGTTGGTACAGCGCCGGAATAAAGGCGGCTGTCGCGATAGGCGAGGACGCCGACCTCGATATCCTCGCGCGCTTTACGGGCAATCCCGACAGCGTTGTTACCGCGCATAACGGAGAGGCTCTCGCCAAGCTGATAAAGTTTGTGGCGGTGACCTCCTCACAGATAGGAAGCCGCAGTATGCGCCTTGCGGAGACCGAGGAGGATTTCAAGAGCAAGCAGGATTCCGCTGCGGAGCAGATACGCGAGTTCGCCGAAAGCGATGAGATCAACGCGGATATCGAGGCGGGCTGGTAATGTCCTTTAAGGGGTATTCTCTCTCCGTAAGGGGCGCTTCGCACGAGGACGCGGGAGAGGTGTGTCAGGACAGCACAAGGTTTTTCATCACGGAGGGGCTGGCTGTCGCGGCGGTATCGGACGGTCACGGCAGCGAGAAGCACTTCCGCAGCGCCGCGGGCAGCGAGATGGCGACCCGAGTCGCGATACGCTCGGTGTGCGATTTTTACGAGCGCAACGGCGGTCTGCGGGAGCTTTTCAGGTACGATCCCGACAATGCCGCCAGGCGAATTGCCGCGAATATCATCTGCGGCTGGAACGGCGAGATCGCCGCGCATATGCGTTTTTCCCCGCTTAACGAAAAGGAAAAGGCGGTCTGTGAAAAGCACGGCGGCATCGCCAATGAGATAATGTACGGCGCGACGCTTATCGTCGGCGCGGCGGCGGAAAACTGCTGCTTCGGGCTTCAGATAGGCGACGGCAGCTTTATCGCGCTGGACGGCGGGAAAATGCTCTCGCCTATGCCGGAGGACAGCAATCTTGTGGGGACTCTTACCACGTCGCTATGCGACAGCGACGCTATCGGCAGCTTCCGTTATTTTTTCCGCGAGGGAGGATTTTCGGGGATAATGCTGTCCAGCGACGGGCTGATAAATTCGTTCCGCAGCGAGGGTGATTTTCTCAGCTTCGGCAGGCGGGTCATAGACGCGGTATCGGAGAATGAGACCGCGCATCTTCCCGAGCATCTGCGGTCGCGTTCCCGCAACGGCAGCAGGGACGATATTTCGGTAGCGGCAATAGTGGCGGAATAGCGGCGTAATGCCCGTAAACGGCAGCAAAAAGCCCACCAATAAAAGGGGCGTACAAATCCAAGCCACAAATCGCCCACGCAGGAGAATTTTTCGCAACAAGCCCCCAAAGCTCCGCGAATGCGGAGCTTTGGGGGCGCGGTAGGCGAACGAAGTTCGCCGGTGCGAGAAATTCTTTTAAATAATTTAATCCTCGTCAACATAAATTAAAGGAGCAAATATGGATAATTTTACCGAAGTAAACGCCGCGGAAGCGAACGTTGAAAATCCCAGACTCAAGGAGCTTTTCGCTGAAAGAAAGCAGTGCGGCAGCGGGGAGATGGCTGAGGTCATGAACAAGATGGCGGAGGAGATCGTGATGAACGCGCGGTTTCTGTCGCTCGTGCAAACGGAAAAGGCGGACGGCGGCAAGATGCGGATATCCTTTGCGCTGCTGAACGACGACAAGGGGCGCAGGTTTTACCCGCTTTTTACGGATACCGAGGAGCTTATGAAGTGGCCGCTGGCACAGGGTGAAAGCCCCGAAACGATGGCGCTTATATTCGACAATTACGCGCAGATGATAGTTGACAGGAACGCCGCGGACGGGATCGTGATAAATCCGTTCAGCGATAATCTTATGGTAGAAAAGGAAGCCGTAAGCCGCTGGTGGGATAAAAAGCAGATCGCCAAAAGGGGCTTCACACAGCGCATAATGCCGAATGACGCGGACGCTGTGTTCTCCATTCCCGCTCCGTTCCCGACGGACCTGTCGGAGGCTTTATGCAGCGCGGCAAAGCAGCACGGCGAGATCAGGCGGCTATGGCTGAGGCAGATGGAGCAGGACGGCAAAAAGAGCTTTCTCGCGGTAATAGACGGCGATAATATCAAGGGCAGCGCGATAAACGAGCTTGGCTCCGCCGCAAAACCTCTGCTGAAAAAATACGGGCTGGAGCTTAATATTATTTTCTCCGCCAGCGAGCACGGCAAAAAAGCCACGGAGAACGTTCTGCCTGTTTATACCGTATAAAATCAACGATCTGTTATGCTTTGTAATGTCTTAAAGGGTCGTCTTATGTAATCCTTTTCCGGCAAATCGCGGCAAAATGCATAATTACGGACGCGAAATTTGTATTTTTTTCTATTTTCGTTTTGCTTTTTTCCATTGACATTTTGGAATAAATGAATTATAATAAATTAGTGATATAGAGAAAGTATGGCAGATTCTGTTATACCGGCAGGCGGCGGAGCCGTCTTTATTCCGGAGACGTTTCTCTCCGGAAACGGAAAAGGGAGAAAAATATGAACAAAAACACCCTGCTGATCGTCGATGATTTCGAGTTCAACCGACTTATGCTGAGTGATACGTTCAGCGACCGCGCGATCGTGGAGGCGGAGAACGGCGAAAGGGCAATTGAGGAGTTCGAGCGGTATAAGGATAAACTGTGCGCGGTGCTGCTGGATATTATGATGCCGGTTATGGACGGCTTCGGTGTGCTGGAGTATCTTGTGGAGCACAATTACATTGAGGATATCCCCGTGTTTATAATCAGCGCGGATACCTCGGATAAATCTCTTTCCAGAGCCTACGACCTCGGGGCGGCGGACGTTATCGCAAAGCCCTTTAATATCCGCTTTGTGCGCAGAAGAATAAACAATATCATTGAGCTGTACGATCAAAGGCGGCAGCTTAAGAGCATTGTTAATGAGCAGAATAAAATAATCGAGAGTCGCAATTAAAACGAAAATCGGGCGGTGCTTCTTTGCGGGCGCCGCCCGTGTCTGCATATGCTTGCCGGAATTTGCTTCGGATAAGGAGAACAGTATGAAAATAATGTCGGTGGATTACGGGGACAGCCGCACGGGACTGGCGATGTGCGATAGATCGGAGATAATCGCGTCCCCGCTTATGACGATCTTTGAAAAGGATTTTGAGAAGTGCGCCGCGGCAGTATCCGAGCAGGCTCTCGGCAACAAGGCGGAGCTTATTGTGGTGGGAAATCCCATAAACATGAACGGAACGGTAGGACCGCGCTCGGAAAAATGCCGCATTTTTGCGGATATGCTGAGGGAGAAAACGGGTCTTGAGGTGGTTATGTGGGACGAGAGATCGACCACGGTTACCGCGATAGGGATAATGAACGATCTCAACAAGCGCGGCAAAAAGCGTAAGGAAGCGTTGGACGCGGCAGCGGCGGCGGTAATACTGGAGGGCTATCTCGCCTATCGCAAAAACAATTCACAAGCATAACGGGAGCGCAAATATGTATGGAGTATCTTTTACGGGTTATCGTCCGTGCAAGCTGAATTTTTTCGGAGAGGACGATCCGATGTGCGTTGACCTCAAGAACAGACTGTCGCGCAAGATAGCGGAGCTTGCCGGCGCGGGCGCGGACAGATTTTTCTCGGGAATGGCGCTCGGAGTTGATATATGGTGCGCCGAAGCGGTGCTGGAGCTGAAAAAAAAGCTCCCCGAAATAACGCTTACCGGGGTGATACCTTGCAGGAATCAGGATATGAAGTGGGCTGCCGAGGATCGGGAAAGATACCGGAGCTTGCTGACGAGGTGCGACAGGGTGATATGCGTTTCGGAGGAATATGTCAGCGGCTGTATGCAAAAGCGGAATCGTGCTCTGGTCGATCTGTGCGATATTCTGGTGGCGGTATATGACGGTAAAAGCGGCGGCACGGAATACACGGTGAAGTATGCGGAAAAATGCCATAAAAAAATAGTTCTGATCCCACCTATGTAGGTGGGGTTTTCTGTTATGGGTCGTGTGGTAAATGATAATTTATGCTAGCACGCTTATTTTGTTGGATTATTGTGTTGCTCCCCTATTGTTATGTTAAAATCGGATTTTT
>CAZKJC010000156.1:0-6594 GCA_964552995.1 uncultured Ruminococcus sp. | reverse complement strand
CGGAGATCGCTCCCGAGGAATTTGACATCAAGCACTATGCGGCTATGGCGGAGCTGGTCAAAGTTGAAGATTGACCGCTTCAATTATGCGCGCAAAGCCAAGAGCCACGCAAAGTCGGCGCGGCAAAGGCGCTGAGAAAAAGATAAACAAACCGCCCACGAAGCAAAATTTTTCGCAACAAGCTCCCAAAGCGGAGTTGAGCGCAGCGAAACGCAGCTTTGGGAGCGCGGTAGGCGAACGAAGTTCGCCGGTGCGAAAAATTTTTTTAAAATCCAAAATTTTTTTAAAATCAGGAGGATAAAATGACAACAGTAAAGAATACCGAGGTTCTGTATCAGAATTACCAGTCGGTAGCGCCCATAGGGGTTATCGCAATGAACGGAACACAGGAGCTGGCGAAGAAGATAAACAATTATCTTATAAGGTGGGCGGACAGGAACGGAATGCCCAGCGACGATTTTCTTATTGAGTGTCAGTGTCCGCGCTTTGCCTCGGGCGACGCAAAGGGACTTATCCAGAGCACCGTGCGCGGCAAGGATCTGTATATTCTGATAGACGTCGGGAATTACAGCTGCACTTATAAGCTGTTCGACAGGGAGAATTATATGTCCCCCGACGATCACTATGCCGATCTTAAGAGAATCATACAGGCGGCGAGCGGCAAGCCCCACCGCATAAACGTTATAATGCCCCTGCTCTACGGCGGCAGACAGCACAGAAGAAGCTACCGCGAATCGCTGGACTGCGCGGTAATGCTCCAGGAGCTTCACGCGATGGGCGTGTCAAACGTAGTGACCGTTGACGCTCACGACCCGCGCGTGTGCAACGCGATACCGCTGATGGGCTTTGACAACGTTATCCCCTCCTACCAGGTATTGAAGTCTATGTTCCAGGCGTTCCCAGACCTTGCCGTGGACAAGGATCATTTTATGGTGGTAAGTCCCGACGAGGGCGCGCTGAACAGGAATATGTATTACGCTTCGGTTCTGGGCGTGGATATGGGAATGTTCTACAAGCGCCGCGATTACTCCACCATCGTAAAGGGGCGCAATCCCATCGTTGCGCATGAATACCTCGGTACTTCGGTAAAGGGCAAGGATATTTTCGTGGCAGACGATATTATTTCCTCCGGCGAATCCATGCTGGATATCGCAAAGGAGCTTAAATCCCGCGACGCAAAGCGCTTCTTCGCCTATGCTACCTACGCTATTTTCACCCATGGTCTTGATACCTTTGACAAGGCATATGAGGACGGGCTTATAGACGGCGTATTCGGGACAAACCTCACCTACCGCACCCCAGAGCTGCTTAAGCGCCCCTGGTTCAAGGAAGTCGACGTGTCGAAGTACATAGCGTATTTCATCGCTTCCATCAATCACGATACCTCCATCAGCAACGTTATCGACCCTCTGGCAAAGATCAATGCGCTCCTCAAGGAGCATAGGAGATAATATGCCGTTAGCAGACAGGATACGCCCCACCGCATTGAGCGACGTAGTGGGGCAATCCCATTTGATAGGGAAAAACAAACCGCTCGCGCGCGTTATCGAATCGGGAAAGATACCGAATATGATATTCTACGGTCCGTCTGGTGTGGGAAAGACCACTATCGCGCGGATCATCGCCGAGTCCGCCAATATGCGGCTGCATAAGCTCAACGGGACCTCCGCGTCCACCGCCGACTTCAAGAGCATTATCGCGGAGATAGACACGTTTTACGGCAGCGGCGGTATTTTATTGTACCTCGACGAGATACAGTATCTTAACAAAAAGCAGCAGCAAAGTCTGCTGGAATATATCGAGGACGGCAGCATAACACTGATAGCCTCCACCACGGAAAATCCCTATTTTTATGTATACAACGCTATATTATCCCGCAGCACGGTATTCGAGTTCAAGCCCGTTTCCGCTGAGGAGCTGGAAAGCGCGGTGCGCAGGGGCTTCGCGGAAATTTCAAAGGAAAACGGCGTGGAGTATGCCGTCGAGGACGGGGCGGTGAAATATATCTGTCGCGGCTGCGGAGGCGACGTGCGAAAATGCCTTAATACGGTAGAGCTCTGCGCGCTCTCGGCGGCGGAGGGCAAGATCGACCTCGCCCTGGCGGCGGAGCTTACCCAGCGGAGCAATATGCGCTACGACCGCGACGGCGACCAGCATTACGACCTGCTTTCCGCCTTGCAGAAATCAATACGCGGCTCGGACGAAAACGCGGCGCTGCACTACGCGGCAAGGCTTATTTCCGCGGGAGATATCATCTCGCTTTCACGGCGGCTGCTTGTTATCGCCAGCGAGGACATAGGGCTTGCCTACCCTCAGGCTGTTCCCATAGTAAAAGCGTGTGTGGACAGCGCAATGCAATTAGGGCTGCCCGAAGCCCGCATACCTCTGGGGGAAGCGGTGGTGCTGCTTGCCACCTCTCCCAAATCAAACAGCGCCTATCTGGCTATGGACGCCGCCCTTGCGGACGTTGAGAACGGAGAGGTAGGGGATTTTCCGCGGCACTTGCAGAACGTTCACTGCGACGGTGTGGACGCAAAGGTGCGCGGTCAGCATTACCTTTATCCGCACGACTTCCCCGACCATTACGTCAAGCAGCAATATCTCCCCGACAATCTCAAGGACAAGGTGTATTATCACTTCGGAGAGAACAAGCTGGAACGCGCCGCCAAGGAATATTGGGACAAGATAAAGGGAGAACGCAAGTAAATAATATAGAATTGATAATTATGGTGTCGGCTTTGCCGACATTTTTTTTAATCGCCGCCGTAGGCGGCGTACCATAATTATCAATTATCCATTATAAATTATCAATTTTTCAAGCGCCGCGCGTTTTTCACATAATGCCCATAGCGCCCCTTACAAGCTCCGTAAGCGCCGCAAGGGCATAGTCGCACTGCTCCTCGGAAAGCGCCGCGCCGTTTCTCTCGCGAAAACGCGCGCACACCTTGACCGTATCCTTTTTATCCGGCAGAAGCTCAACTTTTATGCCGTATGCCTCGCAGGTGTACTCGCTGTCGTCCTCACCCGCCGTGAAATTCAGCAATATCTTGTCCGTCTCTCCGGATAACAGCATAAGACCCGTAGTCATTTCGCTGTCGAACGGAGCTGAGAGCCTTCCGTCGATCATATAGCAGGAGCCGCTCAGCACCGCGGTCCTCCCCTTTTCGTCGTCGGTCATACCGTAGCCGTTTTCGGTTTCCTCAAAGGTGGGAATAAGCGTTGCGCGTCCGCCGGAGGAATCCGCCAGAACGTCCAGCAGAATCGCCTTGGGATACGCTCCAGCGGCATGCGCGTGCTCTATCATTGACAGCGGCTTTTCCGCGGCGGTTATCCCCTCTTTAAAGCGCAGATCCGTCAGCAGCTCCGCGTCCTTGGCGAAGCATACCGGCATATTAAGGCTGCACCTCATATCGTAATACAGCGTTTTAAGCGCGGGCAGAGCGCTTACATCCGAAAAGCCTCCCCCTAAAATAAGCAGCTTGGTCTCGCTCATATAAATCTCCTTGCCGTCTATAAGGGAGATATTGTCGATAGCTTCCGCAAGGGTCTTGCCGCTGCCGCTCACCTTTATAACATTATCCTGCGACGCGTCCACCGTATCGCCGCTCCCGCCGCCGCTGCTGAACAGCAGAGCGCTCACGCGGTACTCGCCGCGGTCGAAATCTATCGCCGCCGCCTGGATTATCGCGCGGTCGCCCAGCTCCGTGCTGTCGGAGCACCCCGTTAAAAGCAGCAGTGAAGCTATTATCGGTATTATTTTTTTCATATATCCCCCTTATCCCGCGGGAGCGCTCCCCTGCTCGCCCGCTCCGCCGGAAACCGCATTTCCTCGAGCGTTCCTTATAGGCTCTGTTACAACTCTCCATGCCGCAAACAGCATAAGCCCCGTCCTGAACGCCGCGCACAGCGCCCACAGTGCCGCTCCGAACCCGTCCAGCCTTTTCAGCAGCGCTATATCCGACAGCGAGGCGGCGGCATAAAAGGGATACTCCGTCATACCGTAAAACTCCCTTAGGGTAAGGCAGTAAAACGCGCAGAGCAGCACCCCTGCCAGAGTTGAGAACAGCGCGAAAAACAGCGAGGCTCCGCAGGCGTTGAGCTTCCTCTTCTCCTTTTTGGGAGCTACAAATGGCAGCAGCGCCGCGAAAACCAGATAATCCCCTCCCCTTAAAAGCCGCTCGATGATATCTCCGATAAGACCGCCGTATTGCGAGCGTGAGAAGTCCATAGCCTCAAATTTCATATAGGGAATATCCGCCAGCATTACCGCGACGGTAATTATCGCCGCCGCAATCAGGAACAACGTCCCCGAACGCGCCAGAGCCTCCGCGCCCATTATTGCCGCGTACAGCGCGAACCCCGCTACGATAAGCGTCAGCACTACGGGTGAGCCCTTCGGCAATAAGCTGCGCTGGGCAAAAACCGCAGTGTGGAACAGCGACTTTACCGCCGCTCCCGCCAGCAGCAAAAATGCCGTCACCGCCGAAGCCCACCCGATAACCTTATTTTTACGATATGCTGAGCGGTAGAAATTATTTCCCTTAGCCGAATATATTATCAGCGGCAGAGCCAGCAGAAAACGTATCACCTCCGCGATGACCAGAGCCAGCAGCGTTTCCCCGCCGTATCCCTTGCCGCTCAGCGGAAAGGTTATCTCCGCGGACAGCCGCGACAACATAAGCATACAAAACAACTGAGCGGCGCTTATCTGCGGCAGTTTTTTTTCAGTATTTGTCATAGATTCTCCTTATCTAAAAGAAATTTTCCGCGAATGATTTAAAGAAATTTTCCGCGACCCGCGTGAGTATGCGGCACTCCGCTTCGTTATCTTAAAGAATTTTTTTGCGACCCGCGCGAGTATGCGGCACTCCGCTTCGCTCCGTGCCGCACACTCACGCTCTCGCGAAAAAATTCCCTGCGTGGGCTTTATGCTGCACTTTGCGGGCGTTGCTTTGCTGCGTGGGCTCGGCGTTGCTCTCTGCGGGCGTTGCTTTGTGCTGCTTTAAAAAACTCAAAACGGCTTTTCCGATACCTCCGCGCCGTTCAGCTCCTGCACCGTCATATCTCCCTTTTCCATTCTGCGCCAGCCCGAGCGCACGAACATATCCCGCGAAGCGTTCGGAGAAAAAGGCGAGATCGGCGCCATATAGGGTATGCCGTAGGTGTTGAGGGAGCACATTTTTATCGTCACCGCACCGATAGATATTATCAGCCCGAACAGCCCGAAAACTCCCCCCGCAATAATATAAATAAAGCGCAGTATCACGATCTTTTCATACATAGTCGGAACAACGAAGCTGCATAATCCCGAAAGCGCCACGATAAGCACCATAGGCGCTCCCACCAGACCCGCCGATACGGTTATATCCCCTATGACCAATCCGCCGACTACTCCGATAGCGTGACCTATCGGGCGCGGCAGACGGATACCCGCCTCACGCAACAGCTCATACATAAAATGTATAAACAGGCACTCCACCATCAGCGAGAACGGAGCGGTCTGCTCCGACGCCGCGAGATTCAGTATAAGCGCCGACGGGAGCATTTCGGGGTGAAAAGAAGCTACAGCCACATACGCCCCGGGAAGAAACAGCGTTATAAAAAACGCTATCAGTCTTACCAGCCTTATAAAAAAAGCGTAAAAGGGCTTCTGTGTGTAATCGTCCAGGGTCTGGAAGCTCTCTATGAACAAATGGGGAACGATCAGCGCAAAGGGCGTGCCGTCCACAAGTATCCCTATTCTGCCCTCATACAGCTTTGCCGCAAAGGTATCGGGGCGCTCGCAGGTGCCGCATTCCGAGAAAAACCAGCCGCCCTTACCCTCAAAAAAGGGCTGTATATATCCGCTTTCAAGTATCGTGTTGAGCTTGATGGACCTGATACGCTTTTTCACGTTTTCCAACAGCTTCGGCGATACCTTATCGCTGATATAGCATATGCAGATATCCGTGTTGCTCCTGTCGCCAAGCGTGGACATCTCGAATACCAGTGTCGGGGATTTTATCCTCCGGCGTATCATTGACATATTGGTGCGAATTACTTCTATAAATCCCTCGCGCGAGCCGCGGACGTTAAGCTCCGCGGACGGCTCGTCTATCCCGCGGGAGCTGTATCCCTGAACGCCTATCGCCACACATCTGCGGCAGCCGTCCGTCAAGATTATCGCAAAGCCCGACTGGAGCTTCAGAACAAGGTCACCTATATTCTTTATCTCGATCTGCTCCGCGGCGATAAGATACACATTAAATATTCGCCCTACCAGATCGTCGGGCGGAATATGTTCCTCGTTGCCTACATTGTTCAGCTTCTGGTAGACAAGCTCCGACAGTGTGCCGGTGCTTGCCATGCCCTCGCAGGTCAGCACGGCTATTCTGTTTCCACCTACCATGGCGGTTTTTATGATAACATCGGATGAATTTTTGGTTATAATATCTATATTTTTGAGATTCCTGTCAAGCGACACATCTATCGGAATATCTCCCTGTATCTGCGTATGAACATTCTCTTCCCGCAATATTACCGCTCCCTTCGCTCTTTTTAGGCAGCACCGCATAATTATTGTCGTTCGATTGCGCCGACAGATTTTTCGTCAGA
>CAZKJC010000155.1:0-6677 GCA_964552995.1 uncultured Ruminococcus sp. | reverse complement strand
AAGGTGTCAGCCCCGACCAGAGCGCGTGAAAGCTCCGCTTTCCCAAAATAATAGAACGGATAAACATATAAATTCAATTTTAACATAGCAACAGGGGAGCACCATAGTAAACATCAGCGAAAAATCAGCGAGAATATCACATACAGAATAGGCTGATGCAGCACATATATCCAAATAGTATACTTGCCCACCGCCGACAGCCATTTTATGTGGGTAGGATAGAAAAACTTCGGCAGCGAACCGTCTTTCGCCCACACTCCAAAGCAGCTTCCCGCTATAAACAGAAAGAACCAGGGCAGCATCGGGAAGTAATCCGACGAAGCAAAACGCCCGTTATGCAGTCCCAGCGGGAACAGCGCTCCCACCTGATATGCCTTTTCGGGTAAATGCCACTCAAACACTCCCTTTATACCTATAAAGCTGTTGGAATAATCCTCCGCGACCGCTGCCATGCTCGGACCTATGGCGGTAAATCCGCCGCTGTTCCTTATCGTTTCGGGCAGATAAGCTATAACCGGAGAATTCGGGACGTTCCATGTCAGCACGAACAGCGCGGCGCACAGAATAATTCCCACCCACGCGGGTACAAAGTCGAATAGCTTTTCGCCCAGACCGAAAAGCATCATCGAAACTCCCAGAAAATGCAGAATGCCGAAATAGATCGTCCCGCCCGTGAAGAACGGCAGCACGAACGTCATCACCATACCTATAAAAAAGCACTGCGCTCCCCTTTTGAGATTGTTCCTCGAATAACGGCAGACCGTTCCCGAGATAAATATGAACGTTCCCGCAAAAACGTCCCGAATGATGTCAAACCAGTCCTCAAAGAAAATCGGCACGTCCAGCCCGAACACATACTTTAAGTCATACATCGCATGGTAAACCACCATGCATATTATCGCAAATCCGCGTATTTCGTCCAGAAGCCCCACTCTGCCCTGGGGCTTTTTAGCTATTTTTTCCGTCATTTTGATCTCCTTATTTAAAAAAATTTTCCGCGACCCGCGCGTAAAAGCTCCGTTTCACTCCGCTTTCACGCGCTCCCGCGGAAAATTTTGATGCGCGGGCGAAGCGTTGATGTCCTTTGAATGTCGCTATTTTAAAAAATAAAGCTTCCTATCTGCTATTTTAACATAAAATAAAAAAAATTACAATAACAACTTGAACACTTTTAACTTTTGTGATAAAATATAAGATGAAATTATGGTGAAAATTCGGACATCAGCGGATATATCCGCGAAAACGACAGAAAGAGAGGATATGATCATGGCGGAGCTTTGGGATATATACAACGAGGACAGAGAAAAGATAGGGCAGACTATGGAGCGCGGCAAGCCTATCCCCGAGGGGTGCTATCATCTGGCTGTCCATGTATGCGTTTTTGACAACAGCGGGCGTATGCTTATCCAGCAGCGTCAGCCCTTTAAAGAGGGCTGGAGCAACATGTGGGACTTGACCACGGGCGGCTCGGCGGTCGCGGGGGATTCAAGCAGGACTGCCGCGGAGCGCGAGGTTCTTGAGGAGCTGGGCTATCCCCTCTCGCTTGAAAACGAGCGTCCAAGTCTTACTATCCACTTCGACGGCGGCTTTGACGATATCTACTGCGTAAAGCGGGATATCGACATAAGCTCCCTTAAACTCCAGTATGAGGAAGTCCAGACGGTAAAATGGGCGGATAAGCAGGAAATATTATCCATGATAGACAGCGGAGAGTTTATCCCCTACCACAAGTCGCTTATCGACCTGCTGTTCCTGTTCTCTACCCAAAGAGGAACTCATATGAGGGAAAATGTGAAAGGATAACCGCAATTTGGAATATGTAACCATCGGAAACGTCAGAATAGAAAAGACCGCCGCTCTCGCGCCTATGGCGAGCGTTGCGGACAGAGCCTATCGGCTTATGGCGAAAAAATACGGCGCGGCTTACTGCGTGGGAGAAATGGCGAGCTGCAAGGGCTTGGTGTACTCCGACAACAAGACCGCCGCGCTGCTTACCGTGACACCCGCAGAGCGTCCCATGGCAGTGCAGCTTTTCGGCGCGGAGCCGGAATTTATGGCAAAAGCCGTGAAGATAGCGGAGCGCTACTCCCCCGATATTATTGACATCAACGCGGGCTGCCCTATGCCGAAGATCACGGGCGGCGGCGCGGGGAGCGCTCTTATGAAGACCCCGCGGCTGTTCGGGGAGCTTGTCGCGGCGGCGACGTCCGCAACGGATATCCCCGTTACCGTGAAGATACGAAAAGGCTGGGACAGCGACAGCGCAAACGCGGTGGAGCTTGCGAGGATAGCAGAGGAAAACGGCGCGGCGGCTGTGGCTGTTCACGGGAGAACGCGCGAGCAGTTGTATTCCGGCAAGGCGGATTGGGATATAATTCGGGAAGTAAAACGGGCGGTGAGCATTCCCGTTATCGGCAACGGCGACGTGGACTCCCCCGAAAGCTGCGCGGAAATGTACTCCTATACGGGCTGCGACCTGGTAATGATAGGCAGAGGAAGCTACGGCAGACCCTGGCTTTTCGGACAGATACGGGAGCATTTTGAGGGTAAGCCGCCTCGTCCCGACCCCTCTCCCGCCGAGAAGCTCGCGATAATGCGGGAGCATATCGGGCTGCTTATAGAGGACAAGGGAGAGCGTATCGGTATAAAGGAGGCTCGCCGACACGCCGCGTGGTATATCAGAGGAATGCAGGGCGCGGCGCAGTTCCGCAACAGGTGCGGCTCGCTTAACTCGATAAACGAACTGGACGAGCTGATACGGGAAATTGAACATAATATATGAGGTGTCCGTATCACATAAGGTCGGCGCAGCAAGGGCTGTGAAAGCAGATATCCACTGCCCGCCCACGCAGGAAAATTTTCCGCGGGCGCCCGTGAAAGCGCAGTTGAGCGCAGCGAAACGGAGCTTTTACGGGCGGGTCGTGGAAAATTTTTTAAAATCATTCGCGGAAAATTTTTTTGAGATCAGGAGAAAATAATAATGGATAATTTCAGACACGAAATAGCGGGGCTTTGCGCCTTTAATGTTAAGAATGACGAGGTATTAAGAGCCTTTGCCGCTCTCGGCGGGCGCTCCGCGACAAAGAGCATTGAAGCCTATTCGCGGATATGCGGGGCGCTTCTGGCGGCGGACAAGTCCCTCGGGGAATACCTTAAGGATATGCTTTTGTTTTCGGACAGCCCGTTTATCTCGCTTACCGCGGAAAATCCTACGGAGCTGCGCAAAAGGGCGGTGGAGAGCGATCTTCGCATAATCGGGCGGATCGCGGGGTATTCCTCGCAAAGACTTAAAGCGGAGCTTACCGAGAAATACGGGGATATTTTCGCGCAGCTGCCCGACTACGAGCAGGGCGAATTTGACTGCTCCGCGGATAAATTTATAGAGTTCGCCGCAAAGCATGGCAGCGGGATATTCGCGAAATATAAGGCGTTCAGCTACCGCGGAGGTCTTCGCCCTATCGAAAGCACCGACCCGATACGGCTGTCCGACCTCAAAAACTACGAGGTCCAGCGTGATCAGGTGGTGGAGAATACCGTGTGCTTTCTGAACGGAAAGCCCGCGCAGAACGTGCTTCTGTACGGCGACAGAGGAACGGGAAAATCCAGCACGGTAAAGGCTATCCTCAACGAGTTTGAGGGGCTTCGCATGGTGGAGCTGTCCAAAAACGACGTTGGGGAGCTCCCCGAGCTGTTCCGGCTGCTGGAACGCGTTCCGCTGAAATTTATCGTGACCATCGACGATCTGACATTTTCGGAGAACGACGACCGCTTCGGCATTCTTAAAGCGGCGCTGGAGGGCTCGCTGTCCGCGCGTCCCGACAATATTCTCATATATGCCACCACTAACCGCCGCAAGATAATCAAGGAGACCGAGTTCGAGCGGGAGATAGGCGGCGCGGACGCTATCGACGAAAGCATGACGCTTGCCGACCGCTTCGGGCTGTTTGTCACATTCTCCAAACCTAACAAGGAGGTCTATTTGGATATTGTCGGAAAGCTCGCCGCCGACAGGGGAATCCGCATTTCCGAGGAGGAGCTGTTCGCGGCGGCGGAGCGCTTCGCGCTTAAGCGGGGCGGACGCTCCCCGAGGATAGCGCGGCAGTTTACCGACCGGTTATACGGCAGGATAGAAATGGGTATGGACTATTAAACCCGGAGGTGGCAGCTTTGAATATTAAAAAAATAGTTACGGCGCTATGCGGGATAATGCTGCTGACAGGATGTACAAAGGACGATAAGCCCTCAATTCCCGACGAGCTTATAGTAAACAGTATCGCCGCTGAAACAGAGGAATCCTTTTTCCCCGTTACTGTGGGGGGAGTTACGATAGAAAGCTCCGCGGAGCGCGTGGTGAGCCTTTCCCCCGCCGTGACGGAGATAATCGCGGAGCTCGGTTTTTCCGACAGACTGTGCGGTATCAGCGTTTACTGCGACTATCCCGAAATAACCACAGACACGGTGGGCAGGACGGAAACCGTCGGTAGCAGCGAAAATCCCGATATAGACAAAATAATCTCCCTTAAGCCCGATATTGTTCTTACTTTAGCGGGGCTGTCCGAGCGGGACATCTATACGCTGAACGCGGAGGGAATAGCCGTTCCCGAGCTTAACGCGCCGCAGAGCCTAGAGGATTATTCGGCTCTTTATCGGAGCATTGCCGCCGCCTTTTACGGCAATGAGCTTACCGATTCCGAAAAGGAGACCGAAAAAGCGGCACAGGCGGGAAATTCCGCGCGTTCCGCTCTCGAAGCGGCAGCGGACGTCCGACTTGACAGCTTTGTATATGTAACGGGAAAGCTCACTCTCGCGGGCGGCAATACCTTTGAAAGCGCGGTGCTTTCTCTTGCAGGAGACAATCTCTGCGGCGGCGAGGGGTACTGCGAGCCGTCGGCGCTCGGTGAGCTCCTCCCGAAATATATCATCGCCGACAATTCCCTTTCGGAAACGGAGCTGCGCTCAAATGATGAGCTTGTGGCAATGCTGGACAACGGGGCGATGCCTCTGTTTGTGACCGCGCGCTGCTTCGAGCGCCCCACCGCGAGAACGGCGGAGGTCTTTGCGGAAATAAAGGAGCAATCAGCCGCCGATGAATAGTCGTGTTTTTATCGCGATCGCCGCGGTTATCGCCGCGGCGGTCGTCGTACTAAGCATTTTTCCCGCGGTCGGCAATATCATCTCCGACAGAAACAGCTTCGCGTTTTGCTGCAATCACCGCGTTTTTGTATATGACAGCGGCGGAAAAAAGCTGGCGGAGATCGACGTGAGAGAGCTCGGCAACGCGAAGCTGGTGGAATTCGGAGACAGAATAGTCGTTTACAGCGCGAACCGCGGCTTTGCGGCATATTACGCGGTCAGCGGGGATCGGCTCTATGACGGGTATTATGACGACAGCGCCTTTGTAAACACGCGCAATTCGCCCCACACGCTCTCCGACGGCGCGGAGGTCATCTATACAAAAATTCTGTGCTATGAGCAGATCAAGCTGATAAACGGCGACAAGGAAATAATTGTCTATAATAATATTTGGCTTATACTGACAATGATCGCCGCGTTTCTTGCGGTGGCGTTGATATGGTATCTTAAAATAAACTTCTGGAAACAAATAGACGAAAATTCCGCAGACAACTCGGGCAGCACAGCCGATTAAAGCGCTGTCTGCGCCTTACATCGGCGTTATTGTATAACCGTTTTCATGCCAATAGTCAATGATCTTTCCGAGCAGCCTTGTATTTGTTTCGGATACCGCGTGGAGCAGGTAAACGGCTCCGTTATGGGTCTTTGAGGTGATCTTCTCAAAGGCGGCGGACTGATCGGGCTGCTTTTCGGGGTTCCAGTCCTCATAGGCGAAGCTCCACAGAACGGTGGTGTAGCCCAGACCTCTCGCGCAGGCGAGAACGCGCTCGGAGAACTCTCCCATGGGCGGGCGCATGACGTACATATCATATCCGAACTCGCTGCTGATATAATCATGAAGCTGCGACAGCTCGTTGTACATCTCATCGGGGGAGCATTCGGGCAGCGAGGGGTGAGAATAGGTGTGATTTCCGACGGTGTGCCCCTCGGAGATCATACGTTTTATAAGGTCGGGATTTTTCTCGGCGTAGTCGTAGGTCACAAAGAATACCGCTTTTACGTTTTTTTCCTTTAGAGTATCCAGTATCTCCGCGGTATAGCCGTTCTCGTAGCCCTCGTCAAAGGTGAGCCACAGACGCTTTTCCGCGCTGTCGCCTATGAAAAACGCGCCCATATCGCCGTATTGGTTCTGAGCGGTCACCGCGCCGATCGGGCGGTTTTCGCTGTCAAGTTCCACGCCCATTCCGTAGGCGACCTTGTCATTGGCGTAAGATTTAAGGTCATCATATTCCGACTCCGCAGAAGCAGTGCCGCCGATCACTGCGGCAGTCACGGCGGATAATATCAAAGCAATGGTTTTTCGCATTTTTATACTTCCTTTATGATTTATTTGACAGCTTTATTTTCCCGCGCGATTTGCGGGATATTCGCAATAATATGAGGAAAGATATTACAAATGATAATTTAGCGGAGCAGTTTGTTTGGTTAGATTTGCAATGTGGAACTCCTTTTAATTTGTTAAAGTTGAATTTCTATGTTTATCCTCTCAATTATTTTGTGAAAGCGGAGCTTTCACGCGCTCGGACTGGGGCTGACACCTACGG
>CAZKJC010000154.1:0-6842 GCA_964552995.1 uncultured Ruminococcus sp. | reverse complement strand
GAGGGGGGAGCCGCTTTTGTTCGGATTTTATTTCGCCCCCCTCTCCCCCGAAGGTATCAGCCCCGACCGGAGCGCGTGAAAGCTCCGCTTTCGCATATCAATAGAACGGATAAACATAACAAACTAATTTTTAACAGATCAAAAGGAGAACCACATTACAAATCCAACATAATATGCGTGCCAGCATAAATTATCATTTTTATTATGAATCAGCGCCCCAAAGTCCTTGGGGCGCATGATCTATTTCTTGATCTTCTCTTTATATATCGGCTGACTTGCACTCTCTTCGGTATCGGTAATTACCACGATATCTCCGCCGCGTATTTCGGTCGTTCCCGAGGGGATAAGGCTTTCGTTGTTCCGCTTTATCATAACGATAAGCAGTCTGTCGGGAAGATTAAGATCGCGTATTTTACAGCCGAGCCAGGGGTGGCTGCCCTTGATCCTGATCTCCCGCAGCTTAAGCGACTTGTCGCTCTCATAGGGCGGAACGGACATGACCACGCTGTCGTTGGCAAGTATCTGGGTGTTTCCGCGGGGAATTATCGTTTCTCCGTCCCGCTTTATCATTACCGCCAGAGAGCCTGTCGGCAGCACCGCCTCGCTGAGCGTTTTGTTTTCCCAGGGGTGTCCCTCGGGAACAAACATACGCATCATGGTGATCGAGTCCTCCTCCTTGTAGTCGTTGAAGGTCTTAAGGACGTTGGAATTATCGTCGATAAGGTTCAGCCGTCGCGCCGCGGAGGGCAGCAGCGTTCCCTGCACCAGCATAGACATCAGACAGACGCAGAACACTATGTTGAATATGTTGTGCTCCGTTGCCGAATCTCCCCCGTCCATCGCCAGGATCGCGAAAACTATCGAGGAAGCCCCGCGAAGTCCGGCAAGACAAATGAATATCCTGTCCTTTATCGGTGATCTTCCCCCGAATATCGCCACGGCGACGGGGCGCGAAAGCAGCGTAAGGCAAAGATATATCGGAACGGCAAACATAATGCTCTCCCCGAATTCCGACGGCGTAGACAGCAGACCCAGCAGAAAGAACACCAGTATCTGGCATATTCCGGTAGTTCCGTTGAGGAACACGACCGCCTCACCCTTTTGCGGGATATCCGCGTTTCCGATGATAATTCCCGCGATATAAACGCTGAGGTAGCCGTTTCCGCTTATCAGCGTGGGCAGCCCGTAGGCGAGCAGAGCCGCCGCAAGGAACAAAATGCACTCAAATCCCTCCGTGGCGGCCTTGAAATGCTTTGCGACATACGCTCCCGCGAAGCCGACCGCAAACCCGAACAGCGTGCCGAAAACAAGCTGCATCGGGATAAGCTCCCACATAAAACCCGCGCCGTGACCCTTTAACAGGGAAATGGCGATGATCGTCAGCATATAGGAGAAGGGGTCGTTACTTCCGCTTTCCGCCTCCAGCAGCGGCGCGAGACCGTTTTTGAGGTTAAGCTGTTTGGAGCGCAGCACCGAGAAAACCGAAGCCGCGTCCGTGGAGCTTATGACCGACCCCACCAGCAGGCTCTCCGCAAACTCGAATTTAAGCACAAAATAGCAGAACGCCGCCGTTACTCCCGCCGTTACCACAACGCCCAGCGTAGACAGAAGCCCCGCCTTTACCATCACGGGCTTTGCGGTATCCCATTTTACGGAGAAGCCGCCCGTGAACATTATCACTATCAGCGCGGTCTCGCAGACGTTTGAAGCGAAGCTGTAATCCTCAAACGGGATATGTACAACGCCGTCCGTCCCGAAAAATACGCCGATCCCGATAAATATCAACAGCGCGGGAACGCCGATCTTTCCCGAAATCCTGTCCGAGAAAACGCACATTATCAGCACTACCGCGGTAATTATTATCATAAATGTCATATATTTCCCCCTTAACCCCGATTCGCTTTATTTATGCAGGCGTTTTATCATTTTAAAGATGACATTATTCTCCATGACCAGCGGCTGTGTGTGGGTAAAGAAGATTATGCCGTCGGCGGGAGCGGTCACTCGGTCGATTATTTCTCCCTCATAGGGGTGAATGATCTCCGCGAGAAGCTCCCCCTGCTTCACCTCGTCCCCCGAATGCCTTATGCTGCGATAGATACCCGCCGCGCCGCTTTTTATATTGAGCATATCGTCCTCGTCGATTATTGCCCCCATATACCCGCCATGGCACTTGTACTTGATTATCCCCATTCTCGAAAGGAACCTGAGCACCGCCGAAACGCCCTGCTCCGCGGACTCCTCGTCAATGCATTCCGTAGCGTTGGTATACACCGAAAACGCGGCGGTGTTTTTCACCTGCCAGTTATAGTTGAGAGTGCCCTGGTCGAGAGAGTTGGGCGTTCTCAGCACCACATAGGGCAGCCCGAAAAGGTTCGCAAGCCCCGTGTTCTCCTTGTTGGTCTTCATCATGCGGACGTGGGGGATAAATACCCCCGGGATATAAAAGCTCGCGAACTGCACGCCGTATTGATAGCCGCTTATTTCGGAGAATACTCCCGCCGCTATGCGCTCGGTGGTCTCTCCCTCCGCGTTTCCGGGGAATGTGCGGTTCACGTCGGTGTTGTCCAGGCACCAGAAGTTTTTGCTGAGATTCGTTCCGTAGTTATTTATGGAGGGGATAACCAGTATCTCCCTGTCGTGAACGACGTCGCCCTTGCTTTCCAGGCGCTCCAGAGCTTTTACCAGCCTGCCGCACATATAGAGCTGCTGTATCTCGTTTCCGCGAAGCGAGCCTATGATACAGCAGGACTTCTCACCTTTTCCAAAGCGGTATCCCATCACGCGGAAATCGTCGCGGTAGGGCGAGGAAAGGCTGAAGATCACATCCTTTTTCAAAGCTCTGCCCCCTTGCATACGTCTATCCATTTTTCATATCCCGAGCATTGCTCCAGATCGGCTATTGAAAGCTCGACGGCGGTATTGCTGCCGCCGCAGGCGGGGAATACCTTTTCAAAGCGCTTAAGTGAGCTGTCGAGGTAAACTCGCACTCCCTCGTTTATCCCGAACGGACAGACTCCGCCCACCGAGTGACCGATAAGGCGGTCGACCTCCTCCGCGGAAAGCATTTTCGCCTTTGCGCCGAACTCCGCCTTGTATTTCGCGTTATCTATCTTGGTGTCCCCTGCCGTTACTATCATTATCGGTTTTCCGTTTACGGAGAATGTAAGGGATTTTGCGATAAGCGCGGGCGCGCACCCCAGAGCCTGCGCGGCAAGCTCTACCGTGGCGCTGGACTGCTCAAAAATGCGCACGCGCTCACCGAAGCCGTACTTTTCAATATGTTCCTTTGCTTTTTCAACAGACATATCTTTCCTCCCGATTTAAAAATCTTCCCGTTTCATTGAACTAAATAACCTCCTGCTTCAACCTTGATTATTAAATAAACATTGAGGAAAACAGAAGCCATCACACAAAGAATTGAAAGCAGAAAAAACCGCATGCGTGTGTTTTTGCGATAGAAATTGATAATATAGCCAACCGAAAAGCCCAGACCCAGCAGTATATTTAAATATGTTAATTTAACGCCGCAGTAATAAAGAATAGGGATCCAATGCATGCCCAGGCCGGTCAGATTTAATATAATAAATGCTGAAAAAGTAAATATTATATTTACAATAAGATAGATCAAAGTATCTTTTTGTAATGATAATTTTTCATTCATGACGGTTCCTTATTGTGTTTATGGTATGGGAGTGCCGAAGCACTCCCCCCAATTATTGCTCAACGGGACTGATATGATATCTGTCCGCCTTTACGCCGTCAATGGCGTTGATGAAATCGGTAAATTTCTCAAAGCCGTAGTCAGCATAGCTGAAACCCTCGAAGCGCTCCCTGAGTTTAATGCCGAGGGCGCGTATGCTGTGAGAGCCCTCTCCTCTTGCAAACTCGTTGACAAAGCTCTCTATCTCCGCCGTTCTGGCGGCGAACTCCTCGCTTATGCCGACGGTATTCCCCTTGACGGCGATCCCCGACATACCCGAGAGCAGCTTCTTTATAGAGCTGTGACCCAGCTCCTTAAGATAACCCTTGCCGTATTTCTGCGACAGCACAGTCCCAAGCTGCGAGAGAGAAGCGTTTTCGTTTGTCGCGGCAAACTCCAGTATATCGCGCCGCACGGCGTTGATCTCCGCTTTCTGCGTGGCTTCGGCAGCAGGCTCGTTAGCCCTGGCTTCGGCGGGAGCTTTCTCATTCTCCTCCTTAGCGGGAGCGGCTTGCTCTGCGCTTTCCTTGCGCGCTCTCTTGGGCTCGCGTACAACGTGCTTTCTCCTGCCGCGGGGCTTTGCGGGCTTGACCTCCGCGTTATCCTCGGCGGGCTTGTCGGCGGATTTTTCCTGCTCGGTCTTTTCCTCGGACTGCGCTTCCGGCTCGGGCTTTACGCTCTGTTTAAGAACCGTCTTATCATCGGCGGCGTTCGCGGAGTTGACAGCGGGCAGCGGCTTTTCGGGCTGCTTTACCTCGGTATCTGATCCGGAGCGCATAGCGTCCACCATCTCCGCGTACTTCGCGTCGGTAAGGTAGACATAATTCTTCCTTACCCTTATATCGGTTATGGAATCCAGCATACTCTTGAAATCCTGGAATCCCAGATCGGTGCAGTAGCTTTTCCCGAAACGCCCCATAAGCGCGTTGTTGAGCTGTCCGACGTTCCCGCCGTCGGGCATGCAGTCACGCGCGTAGCGCAGAACCGCGTCGGTCACCGCCGCGGCGGTGGCGGGTTCGTAGGAGCTTTCGGATGCCGAGAGGGTGAAAACATTGTTCTCGCCGCGCTCTACCCCGGGAATCGACGTCAGCGCGGAAGTGATATCCTCAAAGCCCGCGTCGGTGAGAAAATCCTTGCCCAGCTTGCGGGAAATGTGGCTTCGGAGCGCCTCGATATTCGCGCCGAAACGGCAGGTGCCGAGATATGTTACGACCTCAGTCCTGAAAGCCTCGGCAGGGTCTGTCTTAGCGGAAGCGGGCGCGATCGTAGTGCCCGTTCTGGTAAATCCCGAAAGATTATCTATAAACTTGGCAAACCTCTTAGAGCCGGAGCCGTACCTTGAGAAATCCAGCTTCCCGAAGGTCTGGGTAAGGTGGCTCTCCAGCTTCATCATATTATCCGTCTGAACTCCCACCTTATCGAAATATTCCGTGAGAGCCGCGGAAAGCTCCTGCTCCGTGGGGGGCTTGGCGCTCTTTACGACGGGCTTGGGCTGCTTCTTCTGCTTGAGCGCGACAAAGGTAGCGCTGCGGCGCAGCTCGGGAAAGCTGTCGATAAATCCCGAAAAACGCTTGTAGCCCATCTCGTCAAAGTTGATATTTCCGAACCGCGAGGTGAGCACCGCGAATATCTTCGCCAGATCGAGATGACCGTCGTTGTTTGCGGTCACGAAATCCAGCGTAGCCTTGCGTATGGTTTTCTCGTCCGCCATGCCCTCGTTTGCGCATACCTGGTCGAGATAGCTGAAATAGTGACAGCTTGATGTAAAGGCGCGGGGCGTTTTGACCTCGCCTATGCCCACTACCAGCATTCCCGCCTCTCTCAGCCTTATCGCAAGGCGGGTGAAATCGCTGTCGCTGGTAACCAGCACAAAGCCGTCCACGTTGCCGCTGTACAGAATATCCATAGCGTCAATGGTGATGGAGAAATCCGTAGCGTTCTTGCCCGCGATATAGCTGCTCTGCTGTACCGGCAGAAGCGAGTTGTTTATGGCGGGATAATGCCAGCTGCTTCCGCTGCCGCTCTCCCAGTCCCCGTAGACCCTCTTGTAGGTCGCGGTGCCGTATTTCTGTGTTTCCTGTAAAATAAACGAAATGTATTTCGGCGAAACGTTATCGCTGTCGATAAGCAGCGCCAGTCTTTTTTCTTGTGACATTGTACTCTTTCTTTCCGGCTGTCCGTCCTTAAATAGCGACGGGAATAGCCTCGTTGAACTCATGGTATTGATAGTTTTCCGCGGTAAAGCTGTATCGGGTGAACTTATAGAAATCCGTCAGCTCCTCCACCCGCATTTCGGGCGCGGGGAACGGCTTCTTTTCTATAAGCCGCTTTATCGTGTCGATATGGCGGTCGTAGATATGCGCGTCCGCTATTACGTGAACAAGCTCTCCCGCCTCCAGACCGCTCGCCTTGGCGAACATTATAAGCAGCGCGGCGTACATACACACGTTCCAGTTATTAGCCGCCAGCATATCCTGGGAGCGCTGGTTGAGTATCGCGTTCAGCCTGCCCTTGCTCACATTGAACGTCATCGAGTAGGCGCAGGGCGCGAGCATCATCTCATTAAGATCGGCGTGATTATACATATTTATAATAATACGCCTTGAAGCGGGGTTATTCTTCAGATCATACAGCGCCTTGTCCACCTGGTCGAATTCCCCCTCGGGATACTTGTGCTTTATCCCGAGCTGATATCCGTAAGCCTTTCCTATGGTGCCGTTTTCGTCCGCCCAGGCGTCCCAGATATGCGTTGAAAGATCGGCTACCCTGTTGGACTTTTTCTGATATATCCACAGTATCTCGTCTATCGCGGAACGGTAGTATATCCTGCGCAGCGTCATTATCGGGAATTCCTCCGCCAAATTATACCGGTTGACTATTCCGAACTTTTTGACCGTGTGAGCGGGAGTGCCGTCCTCCCAGCGCGGTCTGACCTGAAATTCCTCGTCGGACACCCCGTTCTCCAGAATATCCCGACAATTCCGAATAAAAATATCGTCCGCAATACTCATATCATTGATCTCCTGATTTAAATTGTTGACCCGGGCTGTGATGCTGTTTTGAAATGTTGACAAGGGGCAAATGATTTAAAAGAATTTCCCGCACCGCAAGAACGTTGCAAAGCAACGTTCTTGCTAGC
>CAZKJC010000153.1:0-6901 GCA_964552995.1 uncultured Ruminococcus sp. | reverse complement strand
TCTGCTCCGAAATATCCCGCTGGCTCATTCCGCAAGAGTAAAGCGCGAGAATTTTTTCCTCCATTCCGTCCGCGTTTCTGTGGTATTTTTCTATGATCTGCGGCTCGTATTCGCCGTTGCGGTCACGGGGAATTTTGACATCAACCTCGCCAAGCTGTGTTTTTACCGTCTTTTTCGAGTATCCGTTTGTTTTGCAATATAAGTCCTCAACTATCTCATATATTTTTGTAAAATCCACCGCTACGTCTATTTTTCGCAGCAAATGTTCTTTCGGTACCAGATCATCTATGTAAATTATTTCGCCTTGGTTTCTTCCGTCGTTTCCTTTACTTAACATTTTTATCACCCTATTATATTCTACCACATTAAACACAAAAAGTCCAGCTTTTGCCGGACTTTTTCTACAGACTGCATTCCCCGCGGAGCATTCCGCGGGGATAGCATTTATTCCTTTTACCTTTTGTGTTGATAAACGCCTTGTAATTTTCCATCTTTGTCAAGTTGCTCAACAAAATGAAATTTATTGATTCCATTCATATTCTGACTGCCAACCCTCCGGAATATCTGTGACATCTATTTCCCTCAACAGCATAGATGCGTCATGAGCAAACGCAGCCGCGATCCATTCGTCAGAGGAATACCCTTTACATTCATAAACCTTATGATTTTCATCTCCATCTACAATGCCGATTTGTTTTCCACGGTCACAATAAGCAGATAAAGCACCGTATGGAACATAGGTTTTATCGCCCCATACAATAGCTGCATAATCATCGGTCACAGATGTTGTCATATCGGCTAAATCTTGTTCAGAACAAGAACATAACGAAATGGCTAAAACAAAAATCATAAATATGGAAAATATTCTTTTCATTGTAACTCCTTTCTATAAATTGATTTGTCACACCAATTATATCACCGCTAATTTTTAATTTCAAGCGGAAATTAGTGAAATCGCCGTTACCAATATCCATTAGCACGAATGGTGAAAGGAACCATCATTTTATCTTTTTCCGAATATCTTTCTTGTAAGCTCCGCGGCTTTTTCGCGCCGCCTGCGCTCCTCCTCAAGGTCGAGCTCCCAGCCATGCTCCGTTTTTACCAACACGCTGCCCTCGCGCGTTCCCTCGGGAAGCTCGTCAAGCGGAATATTCCGATGAGAGCCGTCCTCCGACTCCACCACGGCGAACCCGCCCTCGATCCTGTCAACGACCATCATGCCGCCTCGCTTTCGTTAAGAGCGCCGTTGTTGGCGCTGTAAATTTTCAGAGTTTCTCCGTCGCTCACAAACTGTATGCTGCCCTCTTCCATCGTCATCAGCACCTCGCAGCCGATCTTCTCCAGATTCTGAAGCGTTTCCCGATGAGGGTGCCCGTAGGAATTATCCTCCGCGGCGCATATTATCGCGTATTTCGGCTTCACCGCCTTGAGGAAATCCACGCAGCTAGAGGTGCTGCTGCCATGGTGAGCCGCCTTGAGCACGTCCGTTTCCGTGAAGCCGTCCAGCTCCAGTATATCCTTCTCCGCCGGCTTCTCGATATCTCCCGTAAACAGAAACGAATTTTCACCGTGAACAAGCCGCACCACCACCGAATAATCGTTAAGATCATCGTAATCCTCGCTGACCGGCGCGATGATCTCCAGATATGTACCCGCGCCGAGATATATCTGCTCTCCCGCGTTTGCATAGGAGCTGAGCACATCGTTGTTTGCTATCTCCTCCAGCATTTTGGTATAGCAGGCGGTGCTCGGCACCATGTCGTCGGGGATATAGGGCATTATCAGCCGCTTTACGGGTATCGAGCGGATAATGTCCGCCATGCCGCCGATATGATCCGAGTGCGGGTGGGTAGCTATAACATAGTCCAGCCGCTCAATACCGAGATAGTCGAGATACCGCAGCACGTCGTCATGCTTGTCGCGCTCGCCGCAGTCTATCATCACGGCGTAGTCCGGCGTGACTATCAGCTCGCAGTCGCCCTGACCCACGTCCACATAGTACACGGATATCTCGCCCTCCACCGTCTGAACGTTCGGCTGCTCGCCGAAACCCAGCGCCATCAGCACGTCCTTGGTGGTGGGAACTCCCTCGATATGCAGAACGTTGTCGTTTATCAGCACAAAGACCATAAAGCACGCCGCGAGCGCTATCAGCAGCGTCATCAGCGCCGCCTTAGGGCTTACCCGCTCTTCCCTGTTTCTTTGGTATCGATCCCTTCCCATTGCGTCCTCTCGTTTCCTTTGCGCCGCGGTTCGGCGCGGTTTTATTTTTTGCGGGAGCAGAGCGCACGTTGCGCGCGTCCCGCCTGTCCCGCCCGTTCTCCGTCGGAGTTATAAGGCAGTCCCTGCCGTAGCCTATCAGGTCGCGCCGCTGCGCCATTATGAGCGCTTTTTCGACCAGCGGCTTGTTTTTCGGCAGGAAATATTGCAGCAAAGCGCGCTGCATAGCCTTTTCCTCCGCCGTTCTCGGAACAAATACGGGCTCCATGGTGTAGGGATCGAGCCCCGTCCAGAACATCGCCGTTGATATCGTTCCCGGGGTAGGGTAAAAATCCTGCACCTGCTCGGGTCGGATATTGTGCTTTTTAAGGAACACCGCCAGCTCCACCGCCTCTTTAAGGGTACAGCCCGGGTGCGACGACATCAGATAGGGTACGAGATATTGCTCCTTGCCGCACTTTTTCGTAGAAGCGTAGAACCGCTTTTCAAACTCCTCGTAAACCTCTATATGTGGCTTTCCCATATAGTCCAGCACCTTGTTGCTGGCGTGCTCAGGAGCTACCTTGAGCTGCCCGCTGACATGGTGCTCCACAAGCTCGTCCAGAAAAGCGCCGCTCTTGTCCAGCAGCATATAGTCAAACCGTATCCCCGAGCGGATAAACACCTTTTTAACCCGCTTTATCGACCTCAGCCGCCGCAGTAGCTTTAAGTAATCGCTGTGATCCGCGTTTATGTTCTTGCAGGGAGTGGGCGCAAGGCATTTTCTGCCCTTGCACAAGCCCGACTGCTCCTGCTTTTCGCAGGAGGGGCGACGGAAATTCGCGGTAGGTCCGCCCACGTCGTGGATATAACCCTTGAAATTGGGCTTTTCCGAGAGCATTACCGCCTCGTTGTACACCGAATCCTCGCTGCGGGTCTGCACCCGCCTGCCCTGGTGCAGCGCTATTGAACAGAAATTGCAGAACCCGAAGCAGCCGCGGTTGTGGGTTATTGAGAACTCCACCTCTTTTATGGCGGGAACTCCTCCCTCCGCTTCATAAACAGGGTGATAAGCCCTCATATAGGGCAGCTCGTAGGTATAGTCAAACTCCTCCTGCGTGACCGAGCGCTGCGGGGGATTCTGCACCAGCATCATATTCCCGTGGCGCTGCACGATAGTCCTGCCGTAGACCTCGTCCTGCTCGTCGTACTGCTTTCTGCACGACTTCGCGTAGGCTTTCTTGTTGTCGCGCACTATCTCGTAGGAATCGCACTGTACCGCGCCGAGCGGTGTGTTTTTCGGCTCGGTGAGGTAGCATATCCCGCGCAGATCGTGCATATCCGCTAGCCGCAGCCCCGCCTTGAAGCCGTTCAGCATCTGCGTGAGCGTGACCTCGCCCATGCCGTACATAAGATAATCCGCGCCGCTGTCCACCAGTATCGAGGGCATAACGCTGTCGCTCCAGTAGTCATAATGCGCGAAACGGCGCAGCGAAGCCTCCAGACCGCCGATAGATATCTCCTTGTCGGGGAAAAGCCGCTTGAGCGCTCTGCAATACACCGTTACCGCTCTGTCGGGACGTCTGCCGCCGCGCCCTCCCGGGGAATAGGCGTCGTCGTTCCTTTTTTTGAGCGCTACCGTGTAGTTTGACACCATACTGTCGATATTGCCGCCGGTCACCATAAAGCACTTTTTAGGCTCGCCCAGCTTACGGAAATCCTCGTCGCAGACGGGCTGCGCGATCATACCCACGCTGAACCCCGCCGCTTCTATCATACGCGAGATTATGGCTATCCCGAAAGTGGGGTGATCCACATAAGCGTCGCCGGTAACGCAGATAAAATCCAGCTGATCTATTCCGCGTTCGCGCATATCCTCTTTTGAGATCGGCAAAAAACTCATATATCTGATTCTCCTGAATTTGAAACTTCACTGTCCATAAAACCCGATAAACCGCTCAACAAAGCGGATTCACGGGTTTTTTACCGCAGCGTTCGCGAAAACCCGCCGCGCAAATCGCTCGAATTTGCGTCAACCATGCGGCCTGACAGGCATTTTCACTTGCCATTTTTCGGCGTGTTCTTTTCAGCAAAAAGCCGCAAACGCGATAACCAAGCGCTTTCCCGCAAAAGATACCGTTAGAGCAAAACCGCCGAAAAATCCCGACAAACACGTCAACCGTGCGGTCTGAGCGCCATTTTTTACGCTCAATTGCTGTTCATTTTCCGCTCATACCATTCCTGGCGCGTCATAAGGACCTGACGGGGCTTTGCGCCCTCGTATGCTCCCACTATACCCATCTTCTCCATGGTATCGATAAGCCTTGCCGCCCTGCCGTAGCCTAACTTCAAATTCCTTTGCAGCGCGGAGGTGCTCGCCTGACCCGCCGTTACCACATACTCTATCGCATCCTCGAGCTTGTCGTCCACCTCGTCGCCGTCGGTCTCCTCCGCGGGAGCGCCCTTGTCGCCCGAGCTTACGATCTCCGTCTGGCGCTCTATCTCCGCGATAATGTTCTCGTCGTACTCCGCGGAGAATGTCTGCTTGATGAACTCAACGACCCGCTCCACCTCGTCGTCCGAAACATAGCAGCCCTGCAATCTTATCGGCTTGGGAACGCCGACGGGCATATACAGCATATCGCCGTTTCCGAGCAGCTTCTCCGCGCCGCTCGCGTCGAGTATAACGCGGCTGTCTATCTGCGAAGCCACCATCAGCGCTATCCTGCTCGGGATATTGCCCTTGATAAGCCCCGTTACCACCTGCACGGTGGGCTTCTGGGTCGCTATTACGAGGTGCATTCCCGCCGCGCGGGCTTTCTGCGCGAGCCGCACTATGCTGTCCTCAACGTCCTTCGGGGAAGCCATCATCAGGTCGGCAAGCTCGTCAATGAATATCACGATATGCGGCATATGGGGGAGCTCCCCGCCCGACTGCTCCGCAAGCTCGTTGTAGCCGTCGATATTGCGCACGTTGTTCTCCGAGAACATCGTGTAGCGGTTCTCCATCTCCGTTACCGACCACGCCAGCGCGCCCGCCGCCTTTTTGGGGTCTGTGACCACCGGTATGAGCAGGTGCGGAATGCCGTTGTACATCATGAACTCCACCTGCTTGGGGTCGACCATTATCAGCCGCACGTCCTTTGGCGTGGACTTCATGAGAATGCTCATTATGATCGAGTTTACGCACACCGATTTTCCCGAGCCGGTAGTACCCGCGATAAGCAGGTGCGGCATTTTTGACACGTTGCAGGTAACCGTGCTGCCGCTGATGTCCTTTCCCAGCACGCTCACGAGCTTTTTGTCGAAGCTCTGCTTAAAGTCGGGAGATTCCACCAGCTCGCGGAAATACACCGTGTCGCGGTGATCGTTCGGTATCTCAACTCCCACCGCCACCTTATTCGGCACGGGAGCGATCCTGACGCCGCTCGACGCCAGATTCAGCGCGATGTCGTCCGCCAGGTTGGTTATTTTGCTTATTTTTACCCCGGGGGCGGGCTGAAGCTCGTAGCGCGTTACCGACGGTCCGCGGCTCGCGCCCGTATATGTAGTGCTCACGCCGAAGCTCTTAAGCGTTTCCACCAGCTTCTTGGCGTTATTTTGCAGCTCCACCTCTATATCCGCCTGCGGCGTTCTGTTCTGAACGGGATTTAACAGGCTTATCGGCGGCAGCGTGTACACGTCCGAAAGCTGTAACTGCCGCTCGCCGCCCTGATAAACGGGCTTAGGCGCGGTGGGCGCGGGTAGAACGGGCGCAACCGGCGGCGCGGGCGGTATCGGCTTGGGAACGGGCGGCGCTGACCTTACCTCGCTCTGCCGTCTGCTCTCCGCTATGATATCCTCTAAGTCAAAGGGGAGCTCCGCCTCCTCGTAGTCGGAAATATCCGGCTCCTCCTCGACCTCTTTCAAAGGCTCGTCCGAGGTGGTAACGCGCTCCCGCGGCGCGTCCATTATCCTTGAAACGCGGGCGGTGTTGGTGTGCTCCTCGTTGAATTTGTTCAGCGCGTCTATTATGGGAGCTATCTCCGCGTTCGGATCCTCCAGGATATCATCCTTCATGATCGGGTGGCGCTTCTCCATATACCGCCGCAGTGCGTCGCGGTAGTCCTTGTCGTCCTCCGCCTGCTCCTGCAACATTTCCTTATTGTCCACCTCTTCCGGCATTTTGGGGAGAGGCGTTTTCGGCTCGCGCACGCGCTCCGCCGCGGGGACCTCGGGCGCGGATTCGGGAAGCTCCCCGACCTCGTCCACATTGTCCACCACGTTTTTCAGCCCGTTCAGCTTAGCCTTTTTGCGATACTCCGCGTCAAGCTCCGCCTGCATTCGCTTCTGCACCGCAATGGACTGCCTGTTTTCGCGCTCCTCGCGATCGAGCCGCTCATACTCCTCGTTTACCATCGCGGAGCGCTCCGCGCGGCGACGGCCGTTCTCCTTAGCGGCTTCCCCCGCTTTGCGGAATAGCCTTCCTATAAGCTCGCCGAGCTCCCCCAGCGTCATATTTGTCATCAGGAACACGCACACCAGCGCCACGATTATAATGATCACCGTCGCGCCGAACTGCCCGAGCTGAAGCAGCGGGACTCCGAGAACCAGCGAGAACACCCCGCCGCCCTTGAACGAGCTGCCACCGTTGTACAGGTTGACAAAAATATTTTTGTCCTCCACCGCGTTGTAGCTGCCGCCGCAGAATATCTCCTGCGCC
>CAZKJC010000152.1:0-6956 GCA_964552995.1 uncultured Ruminococcus sp. | reverse complement strand
CTCGTTGACGAGATGCTCAAGCAGGGCGGAGCGTTCCGCGAGAACCAGGTGGTAAACGATCGTGTCATGGACAGCAACGACCTGGAGCGGGAGCGCGGAATAACCATTCTCGCCAAAAATACCGCCTGCATGTATAACGGCGTGAAGATAAATATTGTGGATACCCCCGGCCACGCGGATTTTTCGGGCGAGGTGGAGCGTATACTTAAGATGGTGAACGGCGTTCTGCTGCTGGTGGACTCCTTCGAGGGGACTATGCCGCAGACAAGGTTCGTGCTGCAAAAGGCGCTGGAGCTGGGTCATAAGGTCATTGTGGTAGTAAACAAGACAGATCGCCCCGACGCGAGAAATAAAGAGGTCGTGGACGAGGTGCTGGAGCTGCTGCTCGATCTTGACGCTACCGAGGAGCAGATCGACAGCCCCGTTGTGTTCTGCTCGGGCAGGCTGGGTCTGTCGAGCTACGATCCCGACCAGATGGGTACGGACTTCAAGCCGCTGTTTGACAAGATAATCGAGCATATCGACCCGCCCGAGGGCGACGCGGAGGGCGAGCTCCAGGTGCTGGTAAGCTCGATAGATTATAATGAATATGTGGGAAGAATAGCCGTAGGGCGAATCGAACGCGGCAGCATGAAGGTCAACCAGGAGGTAATGGTGTGCGACCACCTCGGCAGGCACGAGCCTTACAAGGCTAAGGTGGTGTCGCTGTATCAGTTCGAGGGACTTAACAGGGTCCCTATTGAGAGCGCGGGCGTGGGTGACATCGTGTGCTTTTCGGGTATAGAGGGCATAACCATCGGGCAGACCATCACATCGGTGAACGCTCCCGAGCCGCTGCCATTCGTGAAGATATCCGAGCCGACGGTGGAAATGACGTTTTCGGTCAATACAAGTCCCTTTGCGGGGCGCGAGGGCAAGTATGTCACCTCCCGCCAGATACGCGAGCGGCTTATGCGCGAGACCCTCAAGGACGTATCGCTGAGGGTCACCGACAGCGACGCGCTGGACGCGTATAATGTGGCGGGGCGCGGCGAAATGCACCTGTCGATACTTATTGAAACTATGCGCCGCGAGGGCTACGAGCTTTCCGTCAGCACTCCCCGCGTATTGATGAAGGAGATAGACGGGGTGAGCTGCGAGCCTGTGGAGCGGCTGGTGATAGATGTTCCGGAGTCCGCGGTAGGCTCGGTGATGGAGAAGATGGGGCAGCGCAAGGGCGAGATGACCGCCATGCACCCCGTGGGCAGCCGCACAAGGCTGGAGTTCCTTATCCCCTCACGCGGATTGTTCGGGTACAGGAGCGAGTTTATGACCGATACAAAGGGCGAGGGCATTATGAACTCGGTGTTTGACAGCTACAAGCCCTATTTCGGGGATATACCCAGGAGAACGGTAGGATCGCTTGTCGCGTGGGAAACGGGCACGGCGGTCACCTACGGGCTGTTCAACGCGCAGGAGCGCGGAACGCTGTTTATCGACGCGGGCACTCCGGTGTACGAGGGTATGATAGTGGGAGTTTCTCCCAAGGCGGGGGATATCGTGGTGAACGTCTGCAAGAAAAAGCACCTGACGAACACCCGCGCCAGCGGCTCGGACGACGCCCTGCACCTTATTCCCTATAAGAGAATGAGCTTAGAAGAGAGCCTTGAGTTTATCCAGGACGACGAGCTGGTTGAGGTCACTCCCAAGAATATACGCATAAGAAAGGTTATCCTTGAACGCGATCTGCGCCTTAAGGCGGAGGCTAAGCAAAAGAATAACTGATGAATTTCTGGGTCGGAGAAAGCAGTGCGACCTGATGTCGTCGCATTAAAAGCACTGAAAGCTAAGAGCTGCGCAAAGTTGGCGCATGAAATTTCAAAAAGTCGCGCATTTGCCGTATGGCAAATGCTGCGCGGTTCCCGCAATCGACCGCAAGGAGCGAACGTAGTGAGCGACTGAGGATCGCTTGCGGGAATTTTGAATTTTTTTTAATAAGAGGTTGATTGAATTTGGTTAAAGATATGACCAAAGGAGCAGTTGCTCCGATATTGCTTAAATTTTCGCTGCCGCTGCTGATAAGCGTTATTTTTCAGCAGCTTTACAGCATTGCCGACAGCGTGATAGCGGGAAATTTTATAAATAAGGACGCGCTGGCGGCGATAGGGGCGAGCTACCCGATAACGATGATATATCTCGCATTCGGAACGGGAATGAACGTGGGGTGCTCGGTGGTCATTTCAATGCTGTTCGGCGCGAAGGATTACAAGAATATGAAGACCTCCGTGTTCACGTCGGTGATCTCCAGCGTGACGCTCGGAGCTGTCATGACGGTCGCGGGGTATTTCACGAGCGGGCTGTTTCTGCGGCTGCTGAAAACCGACGAGCTGGTTTTCGCGGACGCGCAGGGGTATCTCAATGTGTACGTTTTCGGGCTTATATTCATGTTTTTGTATAATATCTGCAACGGAATTTTCGCCGCGCTCGGCGACAGCAACACGCCGCTGATATTTCTGATAATCTCATCGATAAGCAACGTTCTGGCGGATCTGCTGTTCGTGGCGGTGCTGGATATGGGAGTTGTCGGCACGGCGTGGGCTACGTTTATATGCCAGGCGGCGTGCTCGGTGCTGGCGTTCGCGGTGCTTATGCGGAGAATAGCTAAAATAAAGAGCGAAAAATTCCCGTTTTTCAGGTGGAGTATGCTGGGGAAGATCGCGCAGTTTTCCGTGCCGAGCATATTGCAGCAGAGCTTTGTTTCGGTGGGAAATCTGTTTATACAGGGGCTTGTGAACGACTGCGGAGTTGACGTTATGGCGGGCTACGCCTCGGCGATAAAGCTGAACACGTTCGCGGTGACCTGCTTCAGCACCGTCGGCAATGCCGCTTCGAGCTTTACGGCGCAGAACACGGGCGCGGGGGAGTATAAGCGCGTCCGCACGGGAACGCGGATATCCTCGTTTTTCGCGCTGGGTCTGGCGCTGGTCGCGCTGATATGCTATGTGGTGTTCGCCAACAGCCTGATATATATTTTTATGGACAGCTCGGACGCGGACAATATTGCCGCTGCGGAGGCGGGAGTGCTGTTTCTGAGAACGGTGTCGCCCTTTTTCCTCGCGGTCGCGTTAAAGATAACTATCGACGGGATACTTCGCGGAGTGGGAATGCTGAAGGCGTTTATGATATCTACGTTCAGCGATCTTATACTGCGCGTGGGTTTCGCGTTCATATTGCAGCCGCGTCTGGGCGCGGGGGGAATATGGCTGAGCTGGCCGGGCGGGTGGATAATCGGTATGGCTATTTCGGTCGGATTTTATGCCGCGTATTCCCGCAGAGTGATGAAAACGGTTCCCCAGAACAAGAACGGACAGACTTGACGGGAAGAAGCAGGAGTATTCATGACCGAGATAATTGTTGCGAAAAACGACGCGGGACAGCGCGCCGACAGGTTTCTGGCAAAGGCTTACCCTAATCTTACCCCGCCGCTTGTGTGCAAGCTGATGAGGAAAAAGCGCATTAAGCTCAACGGAGCTAAAACCGAGCCTAACGTCAAGCTGAAAGAGGGAGACGTTTTCCGGTTTTATCTGGGTGAGGAGCTGCTGTCAAAACAGGCGGTAAAGCGTGCGAACGATTTCCGCGAGGTGCCGCCGGATATCACGGCGGTATATGAGGACGAAAATATCCTGCTGGTCGACAAGCCGGTCGGAATGCCCGTTCATGAGGATAACGACAATACCGCGGACACGCTTATAAACCGCATACTGTGCTACCTGTGGAAAAAGGGAGAGTACGACCCCGAAAGCGAGCAGAGCTTCACGCCCGCGCTGTGCAACAGGATAGACCGCAACACCTGCGGGATAGTCATCGCGGCAAAGAACGCGGAGAGCCTGCGCGTGCTGAATCAGAAGCTGCGCGACAGGGAGCTCGTCAAGCTGTATCTCTGCGTGGTGAGCGGCGTTCCAGAGCCGCGCGAGGGTACGCTCACCGCATATCTGCAAAAGCTGGAGCAGGAAAACAGGGTCATAATATCGGACAGGAAAACTCCCGAAAACCTCACTGTAAAAACAAAGTACAGGGTGCTGGAAAGCCGCGGCGAGCCGCCCGCAAGTCTTGTCGAGGTCGATCTGCTGACGGGGCGCACTCATCAGATACGCGCTCATTTCGAGCATATCGGTCACCCGCTTCTCGGGGACGGGAAGTACGGCGACAATCGGCTCAACAAGCAGCTCGGATACAAATGGCAGGCTCTCTGCTCCTACAAGCTGGCGTTTCGGTTCACGACCGACGCGGGCTGTCTGGAGTACCTCAACGGCAGGGAGTTCACGGTCGGTAATAAGGATAAGATATGGTTTGTGGAGAAGTTTAACGGCTGAAATAATTCGGGGCGATATTCCGTGCGGATATCGCCCGTTTACTTATCGGGAAAAAATGCCGCAAAAAATGTCAAAAACCCCCTTGACATATATATATATATTATAATGATATTGGAAGTGTGCCCGCGGGGTGCACGGAACAAATATTTCGGAGGTATAAAATGAGGTTTAAAAAATTAGCCGCCCTTGGCTTGGCGGCAGTGATGGCATGCAGTCTTGCCGTTCCCGCTTCGGCGGAATACGTCGAGGATAAGGAGCTGACGATCGAGACGGCTCTCGCTTCGGACAGCGATGATGAGTTCAGTTACTCAAGGATCGGGGGACTTACAAGTTATAACGGAACCGCGGAGAATGTGGTAATACCCGATTACGTCAGCTCGATAAGCGCCACAGCCTTTGCGGGCAACAAAACGGTAAAGACGATAACCATACCCGCTAATACTGACAGCATAGCTTTAGGAGCGTTTTCCGACTGTCCCGCGCTTACAACGATCAAGGTAAACTCCGCAAACAGAACCTATGAGTCGGAAAATGGAGTGCTGTATCGGTGGGTCAATAAAGAAAAGTATCTTCATACATATCCCGCGGCGAAAACAGCTAAGAGATTCACCGTTCCGTCGGGCGTCAGCAAGGTTTTGAGCAATGCGTTCAAGGGTACAAGCAAGCTCCAGACGTTAAAGCTCTCGAACACCGTCGAGGAATTGAACGACCTTGCGTTATCCGGCAGCAAGAGCCTGAAAACGGTCACCATCACAAAAAAACTGACAACGATCGGCAAAGATGTGTTCCTTAACTCCCCTAAGCTGCAAAGCATTACGGGAGGAAACACCAAATTCGGGAACGGCGATGGTTATGTTACAAAAAACGGAGTATTGTATTCGTGGGGTGGATGGGACTTGTTGTGCTATCCCGAGGGCAAAACGGACAAGACCTTTGCTATGCCGGATGAGTTTACGGGGATGAGTTATGGTGCTCAGCTTAACAATACCGCCATACGCAACAACAAGTATCTGCAAAAGATAACGCTTTGGGGGAATATGCAGCTTTATGACAAAGGATACTTCTCCGGCTGCAGTTCGCTTGCGAGTATTGAAGTCAGAGAAGTAGAGGGCAAAAGAAATACGCTCTCCGTCAAGAACGGAGTGCTTTTCGGAAACAGCAATAATCTGATATATTATCCTGCCGCCAAGAAGGATACCAGCTATACGGTCCCCAAGGATACGATCGTGCCTTCCTGTGCGTTCGCGGATACCACAAAGCTAAAAACGCTGACATTGTCGGAGGGTGTAAAGATACCGTCTGTATTATCTGATAACATTTTAGGCAACGGCACCTCGTCTGTCGCGGCTATCAAGGTCAGCAGCAAGCATAAGGAGCTTTCCGCCAAGGACGGCATATTGTATAACAAGGACAAAACCACGCTTATATGCGTTCCGCCGCAGTGCGAAAAAGCATCGCTCAAGCTCCCTACCAGCGTCAACAATATATATAGCAAAGCGTTCACAAACTGCAAAAAGATCGAATCCGTTGAGATACCCAGAGGCGTCACCGAAGTATTTTTCACCAATTGTTCCGCGCTGAAAACCGTAACGCTTCCCGTCGGCATAAGATGCATTGCAGTGGAAAACAGAGTAGACAGTGACGCGATCGCTCGTTTCACCGGCTGCGGATCGCTTTCAAAGATCACATACAAGGGAAATCGCTCCGATATTGAATATTATATCCCCGAGGGCGTAAAGCTTGTCTGCGCCGACGACTGACCTCATTTTATGTAGACTTTGTTATATCATCTATATCTCCAAAAGGTTGGTTTGTTAAAAGTGCACAAAAATGTTGAGGAATTTTTTACCGATATTATTGTTATTTTTTTGGCAAAGACCTTGATAAAAGAGTAAAATTTTAGTATAATATAGAGGATAGATGATATCATGCGCCGAGGTACGCCAAAGCGCAGAAAATATTTAACATTCAGGAGGATGATTCCAATGGCAGTTAAAGTTGCGATCAATGGATTCGGAAGAATCGGACGCCTTGCGTTCAGACAGATGTTCGGTGCGGACGGGTATGAGGTAGTTGCTATCAACGACCTTACCAAGCCCTCCATGCTGGCTAATCTTTTAAAGTATGATACCGCGCAGAAGGGCTACTGCGGCGTTATCGGAGAAAATCTCCACACCGTTACCGCAAACGATGACGACAACACCATCACCGTTGACGGCAAGACCCTTAAGATCTACGCGGAGAAGGACGCTAAGGATTGTCCTTGGGGCGATCTGGGCGTTGACGTTGTTCTTGAGTGCACAGGCTTCTACTGCTCCAAGGAGAAGAGCATGGCTCACATCAACGCGGGCGCTAAGAAGGTAGTTATTTCCGCTCCCGCAGGCAACGACCTCAAGACCATCGTATTCTCCGTAAACGAGAAGACTCTGACCGCTGACGATCAGATCATCTCCGCTGCTTCCTGCACCACCAACTGCCTGGCTCCTATGGCTAAGGCGCTGAACGATTACGCTCCTATCCAGTCGGGTATCATGAGCACGATCCACGCGTACACAGGCGACCAGATGATCCTTGACGGTCCTCACAGAAAGGGCGACCTCAGAC
>CAZKJC010000151.1:0-6971 GCA_964552995.1 uncultured Ruminococcus sp. | reverse complement strand
TTCCACATAATTATTACTCTTTTTACTACTGAATAAAGGTCGCCTATAATACTTTAACCAATAAAAACGCGCCCGCCGCTCAGACGCGGACGGACGAAGAAAAGGAGAATTGATATGGCAGAAATTACATTTGAGATCACCAAGGAGCTCGGAGTTATCTCCGAGAACGCCAAGGGCTGGACAAGGGAGCTTAATCTGGTAAGCTGGAACGAGCGCGAGCCGAAGTACGATATCCGCGACTGGTCGCCCGACCACACCAGAATGAGCAAGGGCGTGTCCCTCACCGAAGAGGAAATGCAGAAGCTTGTGGAGCTGTTCAACGCCCGCGACGAAGAGGACAGCTTCGAATAGTTGACAGTTGACAGTGTATAGTTGATAGTTAATGTGCCGCTTCGCGGCGGAGCTTGATTGTATCGTGGGGTAAACGCTCCCGCTTTGATACAATCAAAATCCACCGCGAAGCGGCACTTAAACTGTCAACTGTCCACTATCATCTTTCAACCGTAACGGGTACCCATATCTCGCTTTTATAGGTGTCAAGCGACATATTTCCCTCGGTATAGGCTTCGATATCCATCTCGTAGGTGGGCTTGTACGGCGAGGACGGGAAAAATTCGGTGATTATCCTGTGCCAGAGCTCTTGGATAGCTTCGGGCATAGCGCCCGCGCACTCGAAAACCGCCCAGGTACGCGCGGGTATCTCGGAGAGCCTGAAGCCCTCGGGAACGTCCTCCCCGCTGAAATTATCCGCGACCATTGCCGCGATGGAGTAATCAAAGGTTTTGGAATCCGTCGGGGAATTTCCGTAGCAGATACCGAAAATATAGCTCCTGTCCGAGGTCAGCTCAAGCAGCTTTTTCACCGTGCCGTCCGCATGCGAGCGCGTCCAGAACTGCGGAACGGTGTTGAGGTTCTGCTCGTCGGCAATGCTCTGCTTCTCCGTCTTTTCCAGCACCTTGAAGCTCTCCTTTGTTACGATCTTGTAGTCCATAATACTACCGCCTTTCATTGTTATTGTGACGTAAAGTCTTGCAAAGGATTTTACGGGACTTCCCCGCCGCACCGCCGACGGCGTTGCTCCGTGGAACCGCGAAAACGCCCGCGTAAAGCCCTCGGGGGTATCGTAGCCGTATTTCATGGCGATATCTATCACGCGCTCTTCCGTCGTCATCAGCTCGCCGCCGGCAAGTGCGAGCCGCCTGCTGCGGATATATTCCCCCACGCCGAAGCCGCAGAGGACATTGAATATCTTCTGATAGTAATACCCCGAGATATTCATCACCCGCGCGATATCGCCGATATCCAGCGGCTCGGTTATATGCTCCTCGATATAGTCCACCGACCGCTGAAAGCTCCGTATCCAATCCATTGCCTTTCCTCCCGTCTGTAACAATTATACACCTTTGCGCGCATTCCGTCTTGACTTTTTGCGCCTTGCGGTGTCAGATAATTATATCACTTTTCGGGGGAAATTGCAATCGGGTTTTGCTCTTAAGTTACGTTGACGAGAAACTGTTAATGTATGTTGACAAGGAGTAAATGATTTGAAAGGAATTTCCCGCACCGTGCACTCCGACGTAAAGCGTCGAAGTGCACTAGCCTCGATGGGAAAGCTCCGCATTCGCTTCGCTTTCCCACCGGCTTGCGGGAAATTCATGCGTAGGCGAAATGCAGCTTGCGGCTTTCAGTGCCTTTGACTTTTCGATTACTGCGCAGCTTTAAAAATTATAAATTTTGCTTTCAAACCGCTTGACAACTACAGCTCATTATGCTAATATTATTTTAATAACTATCTGCCTGCACAGCTTCACAACACGAAAAGAGGTACATATGACAAGCATCAGATCACTACTTTTTACTATGGTATTCGGCGCGTCGGTTTTTCTGACCGCCTGCGATAACAACAAACCGGATATTGGCGACTCAATGGAAACCTACGAACCTGTCTCACATACGAGCATTTCCTATATCGAAACGGACAGCGCCGCTGTCGGCGGCGCTCCGGTCGCTCCGAACATAGAACCCGAATCAACAGCGATAACCATTGGCGAACCAAGCATACCGTCCTCCGGAAATGAAGTGCTTCGGTGGGGGGAACTTACCTACTATTATGATCCGAAGCTTGACGGCGCGGTCATCTGCGGATATGATTCCGACTCCGACAAGGCGGAGATACCCTATAAAATACTGGATCAAATCGTAGTCGCAATAGAGCTTGAAAACTGTCCGCTTACCGAAATAACCATGCCCAACACGATCAAAGAATTTTCACTTAACAAGTCCACGCTGAAAAAAGCCAACTATCCGTCGGAGCTTGCCATGACCAACGCCTTTGAGGGCTATTCCGCCCTTAAGGAGGTCATCATATCCGAGGACGTTGACCGTATCAGAGCCTGCGCCTTCAAGGACTGCACCTCGCTTACGACCATAACTCTGCCGAAAAACCTCTCCGAGATAAGCAACAGGGCTTTTTGCGGCTGCTCCTCGCTTGAGCGTATAGACCTTCCTGCGGGGATAACGTCAATAGGCTATGGAGCGTTTTCGGGCTGCGCCTCGCTGGTAAGCGTGGAGCTGCCCGAAAAACTGGAGCTGGTGGATTCCATGCTTTTCAGCGACTGCACCTCTCTTTCAAGCGTGACCATTCCCGACGGAGTGACATCAATACGCGACGCTTTCAGGGGCTGCTCATCTCTTACCGAGCTGAATATCCCCGCAAGCGTTACCTCCCTGCATAAGATTCTCGACGGATGTCCCGCTGTCAAGACCGTAAAGCTTGACGGCAATATGAAGCAGCTCAACGACAACGCGTTTGCCGACGGCATCTCTCTTGAAAGCATAACCCTGCCGGACTCGCTTGAGGTGATCGGCAGCAAAGCGTTTTACGGCTGCACCTCGCTCAAGGAAATAATCATTCCCGACAGCGTTTTTTATATCAGCGAGAGCGCGTTTGAGAACTGCACCGCGCTTGAAAACGTATCTATGCCGAGCTCGCTCAATTCCATCAAAAACAGGGCATTTTACGGCTGCACCTCGCTCAAAAAAATAACCATCCCCGAGGAAACCGCCTTGATCGACGAGAGCGCGTTTGAGAACTGCTCCGCTCTTGAAAGCATAAAACTGCCCGAGATAATGGACAATATCTTTGATGGCACGTTCCGCAACTGCACCGCGCTGCAAAGCATAGAGCTGCCCACGCCCGCCTACTATATAGGCGACAGCGCCTTTGAAAACTGCACGGCTCTCAGCTCCGTTATTATGCATGATGGAACGAAGATCATAGGCGGCTGCGCCTTTGCGGGCTGCGTCGGACTTGTGAAGATCGATCTACCGCAAACTGTTACAAGCATAAAGGAGCACGCTTTCTACGGCTGCAAAAGCCTGGAGGAAATATTGATACCGAACGACGTCAGTGCGATCGAAAATTGTGCGTTCTGTAATTGTGTCGGTCTGAAAAAAATAACGCTTCCGGAAAAACTGAAAGAGATCGGACAATCCGTGTTCAAGAACAGCGGGATCACCGAAATAACGCTGCCGGACAGCGTTACCTGTATCGGACGGTGCGCCTTTTCATCATGCGGCGAGCTGTCGGTGGTAAATATCCCCGAGAGCGTTACCGTGATCGACAGGAGCGCTTTTGAAAACTGCCCCAAGATAACAAGCCTTACCATACCCGACAATATTACCTCTATGAACCCCGACGTTTTTTCGGGCTGCGGTGATATATCCTTTAACTACCGCGGAAAAACGGTGACGGGAATGCAGCTTTTTACTTACTTCGGATACGACGGCGGTCTGACAATAAACCGAGGCGTACTCGAAAGCGCGCTTTGGTGCGCGGAGCGGGTAGTGATACCCGATACCGTAAGGGAGATAGACATCAACGCGTTCGTTGACTGCCGGTATCTTACGTCCGTAACGTTTCCCAAGAATATCCGTGAGGTACGCACCTATTTTCGTGGCTGCCCGAACCTTTCCGAGATCATATTTGAGGGAGAGGTCGATATCGCTCCCTACTGCTTCGTCGACTGCGGCGACATCACATTCACCTATATGGGAGAAAAGTATGACTCGATCGGATTTTTTGAGCTTTTCGGCTATGAGGACGGATTATATTATACAACTTATAACGATGAGGATAACAATACCATTACATATCTGACCGGCTCGCTGTGGTGCGTCAGGGAGGCTGTTGTCCGTGAGGGAACAATGATGATCGCTGCCGCCTTTACGGGGAATGACGATCTTACCCGCGTCGTTATTCCCGACAGCGTAACGCTTATCGGGGAAAACGCCTTTTACAGCTGCACCGCCCTGACCGAAATAAATATCCCCGAAAGCGTTATATCCATGGGAGCCGCGGCATTTGCTTACTGCGATAGCCTGCGGGAGCTCACCCTCCCCGACGGTCTGGAAAATCTCTCGTTTAATGCGTTTGACGGCTGCACCGATATTTCGATCACCTATAAAGGAGTAAAATACAGCGGCACAGAGGGAATGATCCGCCTTTACGATAACTTTGGCGGCAAAGACGGTATGTTCATCAGCGATAACAAGCTCTATTACCTTCTCCACTGCATTAAGGATATAACTATCCCCGATGATGTGGAAATATCCGATTACTTCTATCCGCATGAAAATCTGCGTACCATCACCTACCGCGGCAAAACCTACACAGAAGAGGACGGTTTCGCGGGATTTTTCAATAACTGATCATACAAAAAGGTGCCGCTCTGCTCTGCGGCACCTCGTTATTTTTTATTCATCTTTATCCCCGATGATCTGCGCGAGCTGATTCAGCAGGCTGCTCCGCGCGTCAACCGTTATTTCGCCCACGTTCGCGAATATCTTCTCAATATATTCCAGCTCCTTAAGGCGACGCAGGGTCTTGTTTTCCTCCAGCAGCTTCGCGGTGTTGAGCAGCGAGCGGGTGGACGCCACCTCCTCGCGGCGGGTGATCACGTTAGCCTGCGCGCGCTTTTCCGCGGCGAGCACGGTATTCATTATCGCGGTTATCTCCCCGGGCAGGATAACGTCCTTTATTCCCGCGGAAACGACCTCAATAAACATACCATCGGTGCGCTTTTTAAGCTGATCTGTAATTTCGTTTCCGATGTTCTCCCTGTCGCTAAGCAGCTCGTCCATGGTCTTTCCGCCGAGATAATCCCTCAAAGCGAGCTGCGCGGCGGTATATACGTTCTTGTCGATATCCTCCGTAGCCTCGGACACCTTTATGTAGTCGGTGATCCTCCAGTTGAGCACAAAATTCACGCGCACTCCCACCTTGTCCTTGGTGAGTATCTCCTGCCCCGCGATCAGCAGCTCCCGCAGCCGCATATTGTACACTCTGCTCGTGACCTTTACCGCGCCGTTCCAGTAAAAATATCTCCCGGGATCGAGGTATTCCGCGGGCTTGCCGTTGTAATATATTATCGCCCTGCACTGCTCCGGAACAAGTATCTCCGTTACAAATCCTGTCGCAAAGCCCGCCGTGAGCCTGCTCAGTATCGTAACGGGGACGTCGGTTATTTTTGGCTCGTCGGTGGAGATCACCTTGAACTCATGCGCTCCGCCGTCGTTCCAGAACGCGTGATGTCCCGCCGTAAGACAATTCTCAAAGCAGCCGTCTATGTAGTGCAGACAGATCTCGCCGTTTTTCACCGTGACCTCGCTTATCTGTCCCTTTGCGTCGGGACAGTCGAGTATTTTGCGCAGAGTGCAGCCCTCGGAGGCTATCTCCTCGTCCACCGCCAGCTTTTCCACCGTCTTTCCGCCGAAAAAGCTGTATTTTCCCGCGCCGAGTATGTTTTTCAGTATGCCGTTGTGAAACAGCAGCCCCTTTTGATTTTCATTTATAATTACCTTCATAGCTTTCACCCCCGTTACTTATAGGGATACACGTCGCTGACATGAAAAATGTGATATTCCTCCGTCCGCTTTTCCCTCATCTGACTTAAAAAATGACTTGAAAAATGCGCGCCCCAATCGAAGTCGTACAGCACTATCGCCGTATTTACCCGCCGCTTCAGCTTATCGTCGAATTTCGCTTTCATTACCTCGACGATCTTTTTGCCGTGAGGGAAATCAATAAACAGCTCCTCGGCGCGGTTGGATTTTGTTTCAAAGAATTTCAGCTCCACGCGTCCAATGAAATCACCCTCAAGGAAAAGCTCATCCATAAACCGCTCGGGTCTGCCGTTTTTTATCGCCATAAAGTCCCTGGCGAATTCCTCCGAGGGGAAATTCCCGCCAAAAACCGCAAGGGTATTTTTATCTCGCGTTGACATTGACATATTATGTACCTCTTATATAGATCGCCCGAGGGCGTTGTTTGCGATGCTCCGTTCCATATCGGGCAGACGGCGGGGGAATTGAGCGTGTGCCGTACAGCTTTTGACGGAGCTTAAAAAGCTGCCGCCGCAACATTCGGGCAGCGCGCGGTATCCTCTCCCCGACAAGGTCCGAGGGATATTGCCTTGACTTTTTCCGGCTCGGAAGAGCCTTCATGAAGCCGCGGAGCGGAACGGAGCGACCATTAGAGAAAATGACGTGACAGGTCATTTCTAAACCATTAGCCGGTGCTGAGCCGGTTGGGAATCGAACCCAAGCGAATAAACGATTTTCACACCGTTTACCCCTTTCCATGGTGATACAGTTTACGGCTGCATCGAAGAGCACAGTTTGCGATACGCTGCCGCAGAGCGGTGCGCAGCCTGCCGCCCGAGGAACGGGGAATAAAAGCCCCGCCCCCGAAAACGGACACCCGTGCAGATTATATTATAGCACGGACAGCGCCTTTTGTCAAGGCGGGAACAGAATACGCTCTAATTGATCCATTCTGTTTTAAATGATAATTTAGCGGAGCAGTTTGCTTAGTGCTTTGTTAGATTTATTTTGTAGCTCCGTTCTTATGTTATGTGAAAGCGGAGCTTTCACGCGCTCGGACTGGGGCTGACACCTACGGGGAGGGGGGA
>CAZKJC010000150.1:0-7025 GCA_964552995.1 uncultured Ruminococcus sp. | reverse complement strand
ATAATATTATAACATAAAAAACTTGAAATTGCAAACCGTTTAGGTGAATTTTTGCTGAAATTTTTTTGTATCTAAAACGGAAATTTACGGCTTTTTGTCAAGTTTTCGGTAATGCTGCTCTGTTTTTTCCACAAAGCATATCCCCTTGCGAATGGTAAAAAAGCGGTCGCGGCAGGGATTAAAACGGGCGGAGCGCTTGTCAAGCAGCGACAGCGCGGTATTTATCCGCAGCGCGCTCGGCTCTATATCGCCCTCGGAGAGTATTTTGCGCACCGCGCGGCTCTTTACGGGCTTTGGCAGGCTGTCAAGCTCCGCGGCGCGGTAGCCCTTTCCGCCCGCGGAATCCGTCAATGCCCTTGCCGCAAGCTCCTCGAGAAACTCGCTGTCAGCGCGCAGCATATCCGTCATGCGCGATATCGTGTCGGGCAGAGAGGGGTTTATTTTCAGCATTTCGGGGAGTATCGTGTGCCGCACCCTGTTGCGGGTGTAATCGTCCGAGAGATTTGTGCTGTCCGTGACATATGACAGATTGTTCTCACGGCAGAACTCCTCCACCTCATCGCGCGAACAGCGGATCAGCGGGCGGATAATGCTCCCGCGCTTCGGCGGGATACCGCACAGCCCCCGCAGCCCCGTTCCCCTCATAAGATTAAGCAGAACGGTCTCCGCGTTATCATTAAGATTATGAGCGGTCGCCAGCTTATCGCCCCTCATAACCTCGTCAAAGGCTTTATATCGCGCTTTTCTGGCGCACTCCTCAAGGCTCTCGTGCTTGGTTCTCACCGCCGCCAGATCAAGGCGGCGAACCTCCAGAGCCACTCCCAGCTGCCCGCAAAGGCGCTCGCAGAACCGCATATCCCCCTCGCTCTCCTCGCCGCGCAGACCGTGGTTGATATGCACAGCCCGCACCCCGAAGCCCATCTCCCCGCCGAGCTCCCTCAGCGCGAAAAGCAGCGAAACGCTGTCCGCGCCGCCCGAAAGACCTACGCAGACCGTTTCGCCCGCGGATATCATATCATACTCCGCGAGGGTGGTTCTTATTTTATCAATAAAGGTCGTCTTAGTCATGATCAAGCTATATCTATTGACCGCCGTCCGGCGACATTCTTACCTCTATGTTGCTGTACTTGGTAAACTCGCCGTTCCAGCCCAGATATGCCGTACCGGTCTCGCCGTGACGGTTTTTCGCCACGATACACTCCGCCACGTTGGGATTGGGGTCGGTCTTATCGTAATAAGCGTTGCGGTAGAGAAACATTACTATATCCGCGTCCTGCTCTATCGAACCCGAATCACGCAGGTCGGACAGCATGGGGCGCTTGTCGGGGCGCTGCTCGGGACCTCTGGCGAGCTGCGACAGCGCGATTATCGGCACGTTGAGCTCCTTTGCCATTACCTTTAAATTTCTGGTTATCTCCGAAATTTCCACAACGCGGTTTCCGTGGTAATTATTCACCGAGGTCATCAGCTGGAGATAGTCGATTATCACCACGCCGAGATTTTTTCTCCGCCTGAGCTTGGACTTCATGCTCACCACATTGCAGCCCGGGGTATCGTCAATATAGATCGGCAATTGTGACAGTATATCCGCGGACAGCATGATATCGTCCCACTTGTTCGCGGGAACTCTGCCCGTTTTCAGCGCTTCGGAGGGCAGCATTGCCTCGGAGCTGAGCATTCTCGACACTATCTGCTCCTTGGACATTTCCAGATTGAACACGCACACGTCCTTGTCGCGGTATTTCTTCGCGACGTTCGTCGCTATATTCATCGCGAACGAGGTCTTTCCCATACCCGGGCGACCTGCGATAATTATCAGATCCGACTTATTAAGACCGAAAATACGCTTGTCCAGCTCCCGAAACATTGTCTCAAGACCCGTCATGACAGGCTGCCCGTTGTTTGCCGCGGCAGCCTTAGCCATCTGGTTGAGCTCGTTCACGCGCTCGAAAACTATCCCGCTTATATGCGTGAGTTCGCTTCTGTCCTGCCCGCTGCGGATATCGAATATCTTCTGCTCCGCGAAATCCACAAGAGTTTCCGCGTCCTCCGCGCCCTCGTTCGCCGCATCGATGATCTCCTTCGCCGCGAAAATAAGGCTTCTCAGAAGATACTTTTCCGTAACGATCTTCGCGTACTTCCCCACCGAGGAAATACTCGGAACAGCGGTCATAAGCCGCGTGAGATATTCCTTAGCCTGCTCGGCGGTCTCAAATACCCCTTGCCGCATACAAGCGTCCAGCACCGTTACAATATCTATCCTGGCGCTGCTCAAGCCCATCTGTATAAGCACCTCGTATATCTGCCTGTTCAGCGTGATATGGAAATGCTCGGGCTGGAGTGTATCGCTCACCTCGTTGAGCGCGTTGGAATCCATCAATACCGCTCCGAGGACGGACTGCTCCGCGTCAAGGCTGTACGGCAGGTTTATCCCCGTAAGGTCGTACTCCGCCATTTCAGCCCTCCGTTACGGACACCGTAAACTTCGCGGAAACGCCCGCGTACAGTCTTGCTTCCGCGGAGAAATCCCCGAAGCCCTCTATCTTCATTGCCAGAGTGATCTTCTTCTTATCCACATCGCAGCCCAGCGACTGCTTGATCGCCGCGGAAACCTCCTTAGAGGTAACAGTGCCGAACAAACGTCCGTTCTGCCCCGCCTTAGCGGTCACTACCACTTTCTTGCCCTCCAGCTTTTCCGCGATAGCCTTGGCGTTGGCGATATCAACGTCGATCTTATGCTGCGCGTGATCCTTCTGACCTTGCAGGATATTCATATTCTTGGCGTTAGCCTCCTGCGCCAGACCCTTTTTTATCAAACAGTTGATGGCGTAGCCGTCCTTTACTTCCTTGACCTCGCCCTTTTTACCCGTACCTTGTACGTCCTGCAATAAAATAACCTTCATAATGTCCTCCTGATTTTAAAAAAATTTTTTGCGACCCGCCCACAAAAGCTTCGCTACGCTTTCGCGGGCTCCCGCAAAAAATTTTGCTGCGTGGGCGGTTTGTTGCCGCCTGCTTTCAGCGCTTTTGATCCCACAATTACTGCGCTGCCCTATTTGTTATTGTTTGCTTTCAGCGCTTGCGACTTCATAATTACAGCGCTGCTTTGTCCGAATTAACAGCTCTCGGTTTGTTACCCCTCGCTCTTATCCTCATTCGTCTTGGGCGGAGCGAAAAAGTCGTCGATAGCCTTATGGAGCATCTCCTCCGCTTCATCGCGCGATACTCCCCAAAGCTGAGCGCCCGCCATTGTCTGATGACCGCCGCCGTCGTCCTTTTTGTTGCCGAGATTCTCCATAAGCACCTGAACGTTGACCTTGCCCAGCGACCGCGCGCTGACGCTCCAGCCGCCCTCTATCTGATACACCGTAAAGGACGCGTCCACATTCTTGATATACAGCATTTCGTCCGCCGCCTGCGAGCATATAATGCGCAGCCCTGGGAAATTCTCCTCGACAACCGCGATAGCGCACCTCTGATATATCTTCGCCGAGGCGATGATCGCGGAGCGCCGCATTTTGCTCTCGATAGAGGTGTCAAACAGCTTCTTTACCGTTATGGTATCCGCGCCCAGCTTCTTGAGATACGCTGCCGCTTCAAACGTGGAAACTCCCGAGCGCATCACAAAATCCCTTGTATCCAGCATTATTCCCGCGAGCAGCGCCTCCGCCTCCAGCGGAGTAAGAAGAACGTCGCTGCTGAAATGCTGGACCAGCTCCGTGACAAGCTCCGACGCGCTCGACGCGCTGCTCTCCTGGAGCTTTACGGCGGGATTTTCTATCGCTCCCGCGCTAAGGCGGTGATGATCTATTATCACCAGGCGGCTCTTGTCCGCCATTTCAAACAGCTCCTTGTCCTCCAGGCGGTTGACGATGTGCGTATCGACGATTATCAGCACCGATCTGTCATGGTAGAAAAAATTCTGAGCCTCCTCCGGCTCTACCGCCACAGGGGGATCGTACTCTCTGAACCTATCGAAAAGCGCTTTCGCGTTGGTTTTGCTCTCGTCCTTGAACCTCGCCACCGTGTACACGGACTTGAAACCCATTCTCCTCAGCGCGCAGGTCAGACCTATCGCCGCTCCCGCGCTGTCAAAATCGCCGTAGCTGTGTCCCATTATGTACACAGAATCAGCGGTGCTGAGCATTCTTTTTATATTCTCCGCCGCAAGGCGTATCTTTACTTTACCCGTGCGCTCGCGCCCCGACGTGGTAGCACCGAACGCGGTAAATCCGTTATACGTCTTTACCAGCGCCTGATCTCCGCCGCGGTCCAGAGCCTTGTCAAGCATATCCATAGCGAAGCGCTCGCTCTCCGCGAGGGTCTCCGCGGTATCTCCGACGCCGATTGAAAGCGTTACCGCCGTCCTCTCCTTGACCATTATCTCATGCGCCATATTGATGATAGACATCTTCTCGTCTATCATCTGCTGGAGATACTGCCGCTCCAGGATAATCATAAACTTATCGCCGGATATCTTGCGCATGACCGCGTTTTTCTCCGCGAAATACTCCTCAATAAGCCTGTCGACCTGTATCTGCACGCCCGCGCGTTCGCTTTCCTTTGCGCCGCTGAGCAGCTCCTCATAATTATCGACCATTACCATCATCGCGACGGGCTTGGACTGCTCGTACTTCGTGTAAAGCTGTCTGAAATCCGTGATATCCTTGAATATCAGCATGGTGATCTTCTCTTTTGGCTCCGCCGCTTCGCCCTCGTCGGCGTGCTGCTCAAGCGTAAAGCTCTTGGGAGAGCTTCTGCGCTCGTCGAAAAAGAAGCGGTGCTCGTGGGAATACACCCTGTAATAGCGCCCCTCGTACTCTATCTCCCTGCCCTCTGTGCCGAAAAGCTCCAGCGGCTCCTCCGTCACCATATCGATAGAGCTTTCGTCCTTTGTGGGAGTATAAAAGCACTTGTCAAAGCGCTTGTTGCTCCAGATAACGCACCTGTCCCTGTCGACTATCGCTACCGGCAGCGGAAAGCTGATAAGCGACATACTGTCCGAGCCCTCTATCTCATTTGTAAGCTGCTCGAAATACCAGTTCTCGCTGTTCCTTATCTGCACCAGCTTGCCTATCGCCAGCCCCGATATCAGCAAAAGTATCGGAAACGAGCACCAGAACAGCATTCCGTTCTCCCTGAACATATACACGTCCAGGCATACCAGAAATATCACCAGCGCTATTACCGCGCCGAACAGCACATTACTCTTATAAAAATTTCTCAATTTCGATCACCTATTTAAAAGAATTTCAAAATTCCCGCAAGCACTCTCCGTTCCGCTTCGCTCCACTCCGAGCGATTGCGGGAACCGGTCATCGTTTGCCGTTCGGCAAACTCGACCTTTTTGAAATTCCTGCGCGGGCTTTACGCTGCACTTGGCGGGCGTTGCTTTGCTGCGGTCGCTTTTTGTTGCTCTTGGCAAGTGATTTAAAAGAATTTCAAAATTCCCACAAGCACTCTCCGCTCCGCTTCGCGGAGTTTTGCGCAAAATGCTACGAAATGCCTCAAGCAATTACATAACTGTTGCGCAAAACCCACACTCGACCTTTTTGAAATTCCTACGCGGGCTTTACGCTGCACTTGGCGGGCGTTGCTTTGCTGCGCGAGTGAAACGCTGCACTTTGCGAGTGTTGCTTTGCCGCGATTGCTTTTTGTTGCTCTTAGCAAATTATCTTAATTTGAAATGCTTCGCGACTTAAATCTCCATTATAATGGGTAAGATCATCGGGCTGCGCTTGGTTTTCTGATAAATATAATCGCTCAGCGCGTCGCGCATGGCGGACTTGATATTTCCCCACTCGCGGACGTTATGCTCGCAGCAGTCGTCCATCACCTTTTTCATAAGCTGCTTTGCCTCGTCGAGAAGCTCCTCGCTCTCCCTTACATACACAAAGCCTCTCGAAACTATATCGGGACCCGCCAGCACTCTGCCGCTCTCCCGCTCTATGGTAGCGACGATCACCATCATGCCGTCCTCCGCAAGATGCTTTCTGTCCCTCAGCACCACCGAGCCCACGTCGCCAACGCCGAAGCCGTCGACCATGACCTTTCCCGCGGGAACGGAGCCCGTGAACTTCATTTCCACTCCGTCGGTCTCCAGCACCTCGCCCAGGTCGCTTATGAAAATATTCTCCTCGGGTATCCCCATGCCCATCGCAAGCTGACCGTGCTTCCTCATATGCTTGAACTCGCCGTGGATAGGCACGAAGAATTTCGGCTTGGTCAGCGAGATCATCATCTTAAGCTCCTCCTGGCAGGCGTGACCCGAAACGTGCACCTCGTACATACTTTCGTATATGACCTCCGCTCCCTGCTTCATAAGCTCGTTCACTACCTTGTTGACCAGCTTTTCGTTGCCCGGTATGGGATTGGCGGAAATAATTATAAAATCATTGGGAGTTATCGTTACCTGTCTGTGATCGCCCGAGGACATTCTCGAAAGCGCCGACAGCGGCTCTCCCTGGCTCCCCGTGGTGGCTATGACAAGCTCCTCGGGGTCGTACTTGTTCACGTCCTCGATATCTATCAGCGTGCCCTCGGGGACCTTGATGTAATTCAGCTCCTCCGCCTTGGCGATAACGTTCACCATGCTTCTGCCCGAGACCGCGACGCGCCTGTTGTGCTTTACAGCCTCGTCGATTATCTGCTGTATTCTATGGATATTGCTGGAAAAGGTCGCGATGATTATCCGCTTACCCTCCGCGTCCGTAAACAGCTTCCTGAAGCTGTCGCCGACGCTGCGTTCGCTTTTGGTATAGCCGGGGCGCTCCACGTTGGTGCTCTCGCTCATAAGAGCCAGCACGCCCCTGTTCCCCAGCTCGCCGAAGCGTGCCAGATCGATAATGCCGCCCTCTATCGGGGTATAGTCCACCTTGAAATCTCCCGTATGGATAATAACGCCCGCGGGAGTATGGATAGCCAGCGCGCAGGAATCGGGAATGGAGTGGTTCACGCGGATAAACTCCACCGACATACAGCCCATGCGGACGTTCTGCCGCGGTTCAACGACGTTGAGCGAAGCC
>CAZKJC010000149.1:0-7055 GCA_964552995.1 uncultured Ruminococcus sp. | reverse complement strand
AAAGGCGATAAGCTGCTTTTCGCCGCCCAGCTTGAGCGCTGCTATGATATCCGTCCGCTTTTCATTATATTTAGGGAACGTCTCGTAGCCGAGCAACTCAAAAAAAGCCGTCGCGAAAACCGAGGTTTTAAGCGCCGCGCACACCGCCTCGGGCGCGTGGAACAATCCCAAATACATTCCGCGAAGCTGGCTGAGGGAACAGCCCACCTCTTTCCCCGCACCGGGGCAGGTCAGGCGGTAGCTGCACTGCTCTATGAGATCGGCTCTGCCCGCTATGTACCCGCCTGTTTCGGCAATGCCGCCGCCGAGATTCTTGATAAGGCTGCCGACTATAAGATCGGCGCCGACCGCCGTCGGCTCTCTGTCCTCCACAAGCTCCCCATAGCAGTTGTCGACCATAATAATGCAATCTTTATTAACATTGCGTATCGTCCGTATAATTATATCAATAGTATCAATATCAAAGGACGGGCGCAACGAATAACCCCGCGAACGCTGGATATAGCACAGCTTGGCTTCGGGAGCGCGCTCCGCTATCTTCAAGCAGTCCGGCATACCGTTCTCAAGCAGCGGTATCATTCCGAAATTCACGCCGAAATCCCTCAGCGAGCCGCAGTTATCCCCGAGAATCACCTCCTGCATGGTGTCATAAGGCATTCCCGTGACGGAAAGAAGCGTTTCGCGGGGGCGGAGAACCCCAAAAAGCGCGGTTGTTAGCGCGTGAGTTCCGTTCACGAAGTTGTGACGGACAAGCGCGTCCTCCGCGCCCAGTACCTGCGCGAAAACCGCGTCCAGCTTGTCCCTGCCCTCGTCGCCGTAGCCGTAGCCGTTAGTCCCCTTCATATGGATATCGCTTACCCTGTTGTCTATAAAGGCCTTCAATACCCTCAGTCCGTTGTATTCCGCGAGCCCGTCCAGCTCGTCAAATCGCGGCTTACACAGGCTCATTGCCTTTTCGGCGGCGGCGGTTATTTTCGGCGAAAATTCAAAAAAAGACATACCAAACTCCTCTTATGAAATCATACAAAATAATTATACAACTTTTAGTATGAATTGTCAAGGCATAAAACAACATCTTGTTAAAAAAGTTGATTTATCTTCGTTGAAAAAGGACAAATCCCCGCTCTGCGCAAACTATCATATTTTGTGACAGATAAACATATTATTTACAAAAAAGGAAAAGTTTAAAGAATACATAATGGGGGTGTAGATTTCTTTGAAGAAGATCGACTCAAAAGACAATAAAAACGAGGAAAGATGTATCATTCTGGGAACATATATCGTACAGCACAACGCCACGGTGCGCACCGCGGCAAAGCAATTCGGGATCAGCAAAAGCACCGTTCATCAGGACATAACCTCAAAGCTCCCGCAGATCAATAAGCCGCTTTATGAGAACGTCAAGGCCGTGCTGGACAAAAACAAAAAGGAACGCCATATCCGCGGCGGAGAAGCCACCAAACAGAAATACGCCGAGCTGTCGCGCCGGAAAATTTCGGGAAGAATGACCTAAGTCCGCCATACGCGGAAAAGCCCCTGCTACGGGGCTTTAATTTTATACAAAAAAAAATTCCCCTCCCGTTTCGGGAGGGGAACAACTATTCGGTATATTCGGTCAAAACCAAATTACTTTCTCTTCTTGGAAAGAAGAACTACGCCGGCAGCAGCGATAGCAGCGCCTGCAACAACTGCAACGCCCTCAACGCCGGTGTCGGGAGAACCCTTGTTGTCGGAAGAAGAAGCAGCGGGAGCAGCAGGAGCAGCCGTGTTGGTATCGTCAGCCGCAGGAGCGGAGCCGGCAAGACCGGTAACCTCAAACGTTACCTTAACGGAAGTATAGGTCTCGTTCGGAACAGCCGAAAGATTATCGTAAACATTGATGATCTGCGCTCTTACAGCGGGCTTGATCTCAACGCCGTCGGTTCCCTTAACACCACTGGTATTATCCATAGCGGCAGCGGTAGCGTCAAAATCAACAGCGGAACCGTTCAGCTCAATGCCGGTGATAGTGAGAACAGCGTCGGGATTAACAGCAGCGTCGATCTCGGTGTCGACCTTCAGCATATTCCAGCCGCCATCCTCGATACCGTTCAGCTCAACGGTGTAGGTTCCGTCACCTGTGATGGTAGCGTCAACATGGGAAGAACCCTCAACCTCAACACCCTCGCCAAGATCGTCATCCCATACGAGAATGATGTCCTGAGAAAGATCGTCACGGTACATATAAGACGAGCTCTGGAAAGTGATACCCGCCGTATAGCTGTCAGCCGCGGAAGCGGGCAGAACAAAAGCGGTTGCGGCAACTGCGCATGCAGCTACTGCGGAAATGATATTTCTGATTTTCATGATTTTCCTCCTGAAATTGTTTTTTACGGACATAAGTCCGCGCAGTTTTACATAATTATTATACACCCTTTTCGGGACAATTTCAAGATGTAATTTTGCACAAATCAGTCAAGCGCTATATGTAGTATTTAACAAAAATAACCATACTTTGGCATAAAATGACAACTTTATGATGAGATAATTATATTTTGGCGTTGACGAGAAGCAAATAATCGGTCTGTATATCAAAGTATTGATCCGGGCAAATTTATTTAAATTTGAAATTTTCCGCGACCCGCCCGACGCGCATCATTCCGCTTCGCGGAGCGGTGTGTGTCGGGCTCTCGCGAAAAATTTCCTGCCTCAACATTGTGTTGCTATAACTTTTATACAAGTTAAAATAAATTTACACTTGATTTCTTCCACAATTTGTAGTATTATATACATAATGACTACTTCGGGAGGAAATAAAAATGTTTGAGATCAAGGATAAATTCTACATTGACGGAGAACCGTTTCGGATAATATCGGGAGCGATACACTATTTCAGAACCGTTCCCGATTACTGGCGCGACCGTCTTGAAAAACTGGTCAACATGGGCTGCAACACCGTTGAGACCTATATCCCGTGGAATTTCCACGAGCCTGACGAGGGCAAGTTCCTGTGGGACGGTATGCGTGATATCCGCAGATTTATTGAGATCGCCGCGGATTTGGGGCTGTATATGATCATCCGCCCATCCCCCTACATCTGCGCGGAGTGGGAATTCGGCGGACTGCCTGCCTGGCTTCTCAAGGACAGGAATATGCGGCTGCGCTGCTGCTACAAGCCCTATCTTGAAGCGGTAAAGAAGTACTATGAGCAGCTGATACCGAGGCTCGTTCCCTATCAGATCGACAGAGGCGGGAATATTATTCTTGTACAGATCGAAAACGAATACGGCTACTATGGCAACGACACGGCATACTTGGAATTTCTGCGCGACACCATGCGGTGGCTCGGAATAACTGTTCCTTTTGTTACCTCCGACGGTCCCTGGAACGAACCGATTTTCAAGTCGGGCATTGTTGAGGGAGCGCTTCCCACGGGAAACTTCGGGTCTGCCGCGGAATGGCAGTTCGGACAGATGGAAAAATTCATCGGCGGCGAAAAGCCCCTGATGTGTATGGAGTTCTGGAACGGTTGGTTCGACGCATGGGGCGAGGAGCACCATACCACTCCCCCCGAAAAAGCCGCGGTGGAGCTTGAAGAGCTTCTTAAGCGCGGCAACCTTAATTTCTATATGTTTGAGGGCGGCACCAATTTTGGCTTTATGAGCGGAAGAAACGGCGGCAACAAAACTCCCGACGTTACCTCCTACGATTATGACGCTCCTCTTACCGAGGACGGCAGTATTACCGAAAAATATAAAAAGTTCAAGACGGTCATCTCAAAATACAGGAGCTTCACCGAAATTCCCCTGTCGACCGATATCAAGCGCAAAGCCTACGGTGAGATATCATGCGCCGGAAAGGCGGGTCTGTTTGAAGTGCTTGATAAGATCTCCGTGCCTGTAAGGTCGCCCTATCCCCTTACAATGGAGGATATCGGGCAGAATTACGGCTATATCCTCTACCGTCTTAATATAAAGGATACTGAAACGGTAAACGAGCTTCGCCTTGAAAACGCCGCCGACCGCGCACAGTGCTATCATAACGGAAAGCTATTGTACACGGCCTTCGGTGATAATATGTGGGAGAAGTTCGAGCCGGAAGAAAAGATCGCGGGCGGTACGGTGGATATTCTTGTTGAAAATCTCGGGCGCGAGAATTTCGGAACGGGTCTTGAAAGCCAGCGCAAAGGTATTATGGGCGGTGTCAAGATCAATGATCATCGCTGCTTCGGGTATGAAATATTTCCACTGCCGCTTGACGAAGAGCAGATCAACAATATTGCTTTCTCGGACGGCGCCGCGGAAAGCTCTCCGGCATTCTTCAAATTTGAATTTAAAGCTGACGAACCGTGCGACACGTTTCTTGACACCACGGGCTTCGGAAAGGGCTGCGCTTTTATCAACGGCTTCAATCTCGGGCGCTTCTGGGATATAGGTCCGCAGAAAAGGCTTTATATCCCCGCTCCTCTGCTAAAGAAAGGCGCAAACACTCTGATCATATTTGAGACTGAGGGCATACGCTCCGGTAAAATAACGCTTACGGATACTCCGGATCTGGGATAAAATAAGCGCTCCGATGCTTTTCGGAGCGCTTTCTGCGCTATTTGATCCTGTTTGCAATAAACATAGCGTCGCCGAAGCTGAAAAACCTATATCTCTCTTCGATAGCGGCGCAGTAGGCGTTCAGCGTTTTTTCTCTGCCGAGAAAAGCGCTGACAAGCATTATTAGCGTACTTTCGGGGAGATGGAAATTCGTGATGAGCGCGTCGATACACTTAAACTCATACCCGGGATAAATAAATATCCCCGTATCGTCGGAGCGTGAGGATATCTCTCCGCGCTGCGCCGCGCTCTCCAGCGTGCGGCAGCTTGTTGTGCCTACCGCTATCACCCGCCCGCCGCGCTGCCTGCAGGCTTTGATCTTCTCGGCGGTCTCGGCGGGAATGGAATAATGCTCGATATGCATTTTGTGGTCAAGGATATTGTCCTCTTTAACGGGGCGGAACGTTCCCAGACCCACATGAAGCGTAACATAGGCGGTATCTATCCCCTTTTCCTCAAGCTGCGCGAAAAGACGCTCCGTAAAATGCAGCCCCGCCGTGGGAGCCGCCGCCGAGCCTGTCTCGCGGCAGTATATCGTATTGTATCGGTCGTTGTCCTTGAGCTTTTCGGTAATATAGGGCGGCAGCGGCATTTGTCCTATCCTGTCCAGAATATCGAAAAAATCTCCCTCAAAAGAGAACCTCACCAGTCTGTTGCCGTCGTTCACCGTTTCCAGTATCTCCGCCGACAAGCCCTCGGGGAAATCCACAACTACCCCCGGCTTGAGCCGACGCCCGGGTCTGACCAGCGTTTCCCAGTCCGTGAGGCTTTCACGCTTTAGCAGCAGAAACTCGACGGGAACGCCCGTTTCTCTCTTTGTGCCGTATATACGCGCGGGGAATACCTTGCTGTCATTCATGACCAGCAAGTCACCCTTTTTCAGATAATCGCATATATTATAAAACCGATCGTGTGATATTTCACCGCTCTCACGGTCGACCAACATCAGCCGCGAGCTGTCGCGCGGTTCAACGGGGGTCTGCGCGATAAGCTCCTCGGGCAGATCATAATAAAAATCACTCTTTAACATTCTTTTCTCCTTATCTCAAAAAAATTTTTCGCACCGGCGAACTTCGTTCGCCTACCGCGCCCCCAAAGCTACACGGAACTTCGTTCCGCTCCGCTTTGGGAGCTTGTTGCGAAAAATTTTGATGCGTGGGCGGTTTGTAATTGCCTGCTGTCAGCGCCTTTGCTGCGTAAGCATTGCCCGGCTCTCGGCTTTTTGTGCTCCGGCTGCGCCGACATTGTGTGGTTCTTTTCTTTTTATTTTAACACAACACGCGGCAAATTTCAAGTGGTATAAACAATTTAACCAAAATACAAGCCGCTTTTATGTGATATTTCTCAACGGCAATGAAAATAATTATTGTAATGTGATTGACAAAACAGCGATATTATGATACAATATATCTATCGGTTTTATAAAAGCCCTTGCAGCACAATGTTTTAGCAGCTTAGGCACTGAAAGCCGATAGCCGCATATCGCCCACGCAGCAAAATTTTTCACGGGCGGGTCGCGGGAAATTTTTTGAGATAGAGGTGCGGGTAGGAAAAGTATCGCTCCGCGAATAGGCTCTCGGAGAGCCGGAGCGTGAAAGGCTGACCGCCGAAGAATATGTATCCCGAGGTGCATATATCTGGTTGTACGCTGAACAGGCGTATTACTGTCATCGACTTTGTTAAGTGATGGAGAGCTATCGCAGATATCGTAAGGTATTTTGCGTTTCCGTATATGACAAAACCGATGGCTCTCATCGGTTTTTATTTTTACTATAACGGGAGCTATCCCTAAAAAAGAAAGGCAGATAAATTATGAAAAAACAGTATAATGTCGGTATTATCGGCGCAACGGGAATGGTAGGTCAGCGCTTCGCTGTCCTGCTGGAAAATCACCCCTGGTTCAAGGTGACCGCTCTGGCGGCGTCTCCTCGCTCCGCGGGAAAGACCTATAAGGACGCCGTGGGCGACAGATGGTACATGACGAGCCCCATGCCCGCAAGCATGGAGAACATTATCGTCAATGACGCTACCGCGGACGTTAAGGAGATCGCGGCAAAGGTCGATTTCGTATTCTGCGCGGTAGATATGAAAAAGGACGAGATAAAGGCGCTGGAGGAGGCTTACGCAAAGGCGGAATGCCCTGTGATGTCCAACAACTCCGCGAACCGCTTTACTCCCGATGTTCCCATGATAATCCCCGAGGTAAACGCGGATCACGCGGCTATCATCGAAGCGCAGAGAAAGCGTCTGGGCACAAAGCGCGGCTTTATTTCGGTAAAGTCCAACTGCTCCATTCAGAGCTACGTTCCCGCGCTGTCTCCGCTGAGGAAATTCGGTATCACCGAGGTGCTCGCCTGCACATATCAGGCTATCTCGGGAGCGGGAAAGACCTTCGAGACATGGCCCGAGATGGTGGATAACCTTATCCCCTACATCGGCGGCGAGGAGGAGAAATCCGAGCAGGAGCCCTTGAAG